>JARGFZ010000007.1 GCA_029210965.1 bacterium
CCTCATTCCGTACCCCAGAATGCACAGGGCCAAAGATGCCCACAAACAGTGCGAATAGAAGCAGGGTGTAAGCAAGGGCTTCCGATGTCGGCAATAGACCAGTTTCCCGTTGACAGGACCGGCCTACTCATAGAAGTTATTGAGGGCGCAGAGAAGAGCTAAGTCTAGGTTAAAGCGTGATGGTAATAAATGCGATATTTAATAACCACGGAGAAAAGGGGAGACAGGCGGAGAAAAACTGAAAACAATCTAAAGGATTGTCATTCCGGACCGAGAAAAACGAGGAGCCGGAATCCAGCCGCTTTTGTCATCGCGGGGGATTGAGCGTCAGATCGCCTGCCCTGCCTGCCCCGAGCTTGTCGAGGGGAGCAAGTGAAACGCGTCGAAGGGCGTCTCTAGTGAGTCGTGCTTCAAGCGTAACGAACGAGCGAGAAAAAATGTTTTTTGGTCTCTTTTAAAAAATGAAAAAATTGTTTCCCCCGAAAAATATTAAGAACCGTGTCGAAAAGCTCCGGCACAGTTCCGGGATGAGAAGCTTTCGCATCATCTCCCAGTGGGTGTTCGGTATCCTCTTTCTCCTCCTTTTCCTCAACACGAGGTACATGGGGGAGGATGTCATCTCCTGGCCCGTAAACGCCTTCTTCACCATCGATCCCCTTGCCGGTATCACAGCCATGGCGGCTGGAAGGAAGTTCCTCGGGTTCTTCTGGCCCATCCTCATCCTTCTGCCTGTAACCGCTCTTTTCGGGCGTGTATTCTGCGGATGGATATGCCCCATGGGAGGGTGCCTGGACCTTTTCGGCCGCAAGAGCCGTCAGCTGGCTCCCCGGCCGGCCGGCAGGTTCTACCTCACCAAGGATGTTGTTCTCCTTGTTGTGCTCATCTCGTCCCTCTTCGCGGTGAATCTTTCAGGGGTTCTGGATCCCCTGTCCCTGCTCATCCGCAGTCTGGCCATGGGGGTTGTGCACCCTCTGGAAAAAACGATCCACCTGGTTTTCGACACTGCGTGGCGGGTGGGCGGCCCTGTGAGCGCAGTGACCGAACCTGTCTACGGTTTTCTGAGCGACCATTTCCTCTCATTCAAAATGCCCATGTTTCGCTACACGGCCCTTTTCCTGGGCCTTTTTCTGACCATAATATTCCTGGAACTGGTGGAGCGCAGGTTCTGGTGTCGGAACCTCTGCCCCCTGGGTGCTCTCCTGGGGATCGTTTCGTCGAGAAACCCCCTCGGTCTGAACATTAACCGCTCCGGGTGCACGGCCTGCGGAAACTGCCCCACAACCTGCCGCATGGGGGCCATCGAGGGTGAGAACAAGCAGTCCATCAGGAAACGGGACTGCATCTTGTGTTACAACTGTGTGGATTCGTGCGGTGACCATCTCATCGGCCACCGAGCCTCCTCCAGCACTCTTGATCATCCCGGACCGTTTTTGCCTCTTACGCGCAGAGCCTTCCTGGGGACGGCGGGTGCCGGTGTCTTTCTTCCCCTGGCCATGGGGCGCAGCGCTCGTCCGGACTCACTTCCAGCTACCCTCATTCGCCCACCCGGAGCTGTATCGGAAGACCGGTTTCTGGGGTTGTGCCTTCGGTGTGGTGAGTGCATGCGTGTGTGCCTGACCAACGGGCTTCAGCCCACCCTGTTCGAGGCAGGGGTTGAAGGGATGTGGACACCGCGGCTCATCTCCAGGATAGGGTACTGTGAATACTCGTGTACTTTGTGCGGTCAGGTGTGTCCCACCGGCGCCATTGCCCATCTGGATACAGTCACCAAGAGAAAGGTCACCATTGGAACTGCCGTTATCGACAGGGACCGGTGTATCCCCTTCATAAGGCCGGAACAGTGCCTGGTTTGTGAGGAGCACTGTCCCACTCCGGAGAAGGCTATTGTATTTGACGACGTTACAGTGCCGGGGCAAGCTGGACCTGTGGTTCTCAAACAGCCAAGGGTTATTGAACACCTGTGCATCGGTTGCGGTATCTGCGAGACCAGGTGCCCCCTCGAGAGCGATTCGGCCATAATTATTGTGAGGGATGGAGAGGACAGATCGAAGCCATAGGTAAGGGCTTCGATCTGTCCAGTGAACTGTGAATTGTGAAGAGTGAATAGGAAGAGCTGCATACCATAAATGCCCGTAAAGCAGGTTTTGATTCAACTCTTCACCGTTCACAGTTCACTCTTCACTGCCTTTCTGTAACCTTGACAGTTTTTTCTCAGTAATACAGTTTGGGTTATATTTTTTTGCATATTGATGACAAATTATTGTCACTCAAAGGTGTGTGACAGAAAAATGACTAAATGAAGGGAGAGTGGAAGGTGGAAGGTGGTAGGTGGAATACAGGCAAACCGTTGTTTTCTTCCCTATACCCTATTCCATATTCCTTATTCCCTGTACCTGACTCCAGCCTCTGAAAGGTAACCTCTTTTGCGGACAGTCCTCAATCGTCTCGGCTCTATCAAACTTACTCTCACCATCCTGCTCCTCACTGCAGGTGCGTCCGCTTTCGGCACCTTCCTGCCCCAGGGAGGGGATATGGAAGTCTGGGAGAAGCTGGTGGGTACCACCGGGACCAGGATGGCCGTCACCCTGGGGCTCACCGATTTTTATCACTCCGTCTGGTTCACTGCCCTGCTGGCTATCCTGTCTGCAAATCTGCTCGCCTGCATGGTCAATCGCGTTCCCGGAATGCTGTCATCCCTTTCCGGCAAGGCTGCCATGGGAAGGGAAGCTGTCCTCGATCTGCCTGACTCGGATGAATCGGAGATCCGAACCGTCACAGCGCTTCACTCCCTCGGTTTTCGCTCAAGAAGGAAGAGTGGGGGCCGGATATTTTCCAGGGGGGGCTGGAGTTACCTTTTCACCCTGATGACCCACGGGAGTATCCTGATCATCATGGCTTTTTCTATTTTCGGTTCCGCTGCCGGTTTTGTAGCCACCCAGCGTGTTTTTGTAGGTGACAGCATCAGCACCGCCTTTAACTGGAAAGTTGGAGGCGACAAGCCGTTGCCTTTTGAATTACGAGCTGATGACTTCAACCTGCAGCCCAACCCGGTGGGTGTTCGGCTGGGGGTCCTGGAACTTGCAACGCAGAAAAAGGGCATGGTGATCGTCACCCACGAGGGTGGAACCTTTAAGGTGCCGGGGGTCAGAGGGCGTATGAGGCTTGAAAACTTCGATACCGACAGGAAGGATTTTCTGGCCACCTGGACCCATGCTGACGGATCCCGTACCGAGATAAGGAGAGATCAGGAGATAGGGAACAGCGGGTTTTCCCTTGTTCCGGTGTCCTACGCTACCTGGCCTGAGCGCCAGGTCCTTGCCAGGGTCACCCTGTCGTACAGGAATGCCAGTGATCGCTCCGGGGAGATCTCGATCAACCACCCGATGGTTAGCGACGGGATCCGCATCTACCTCACCGATTACGGCCAGGACAAGTTCGGGTTATCCTACGTGGGTTTTCAGTTTGTAAAAGACCCTGGACAGGCCGGAGTATGGGCGGGGTGCGTCCTCTTTCTGATATGTGTGACCGGGGCTTTTTTTGTCCGACACAGCTGCGCGGTAGTGGTACGGGAAGGGGGACATCTCAGAGTCCATGTCTCTTCGAGGGAAAACAGGGATGAGATCGTCAAACATCTGCAAGATAACGTTATTGTGCAAGGGGAAAATTTAAGAAAAGCTTAAAACTTGAGTTAGGGCGTGGTTACTACAAAGGCGATGTTTTTACCACGGAGAAAATCTGAGAAATTCTGAGAAGGCTTTATACCCTGGGAAAGGCGCAGCTGCAATAAAAGCGATTTTTTTTACCGCAGGGTACGCAGCGCAGCCATTCCCAGGCTGCACCGCAGAGGAATACCTGAGAAAGGCTAAATCGGGTTTAAGGCCTGGTTACCATAAAGGCGGTGTTTTTCACCACAGAGGAAAATGAGGACATTGAGAGAAGCCTAATCTGAAGGTATGAAACCATTTCTATAAAAGCGATGAAAGCTAATTTACCACAGCGCAGCCACATGAAGGCTGCATCACCCTTCGGCGCGCTTCACTTGCTCAGGGCAGGCAGGGTTTCACGGGGGATGGTCTCACTATTATTGGTTTCCTCAGTGTCCTGGTGAGTCACTTCTTTTAGTAAGTGACGAACGGGTGGTGGAATAAATGAGTTTGCGGGGTTATCAAAGTGTTTAAATTTAGCTGGCCGAGGAAGATCTTCCTGTACTCCGTGGTTCTGGCTGTCACTTCCGTTTCATTGACGGCTCTTGCCACGGTCCGTACAGCGGCCCATCTGTGGGAACAGGAGTTCCTCACCCGCAACACCTCTTACTCCCGTTACACGAGCCTGGATGTTCTGCGAACCTTCGGGGGCCGTTTCTCCGGAGGGGCGGATCCAGAGGTGACCGCGGCGATCCATAACCTGACGAGAAGCAATCAGGACCTCATCGGCGTTCAGATCCTCACAGAGAGCGGCCGGGTGCTTTTCTCCACTCCCCATATGCAAGACGGGACTAAGGTTGCTCCTGGTGCAGCTCCCGGCCCAGGGATTGAGCCAACCCCAGGGCAAATATCAGAGCCGATATCGGAACCGTTTTCAGCAGGCGCCTGGTATGAGGGAAAGGACAAAGCTGTCCAGGCTGTGATAGGGAGTTCCCATCCCATGGCTCGAACCTTCAAAGCAGGCGGACAGCGTTACCTGGATGTCCTCGCACCTGTCACGGGTTTTGGAGGATCTCGACCCATCGCCATCAGATACCTTTATGCCTACACCTCCCTGGAGGCCAAGACGGACAACCTTGTCCAGCGAGTGATCCTGGTGGCCCTGGTTCTCATGCTCCTGGTAGCCGGGCTTTCAGTCTACCTGTCCCGGGCCCTCACCCGCCCTGTCTCACTCCTTTCAGCCTCGGCGCGCCGCATCGCTGAGGGTGATCTGGAACATCGGATCCGGTTGACCACCGGGGATGAGATCGAGGAGCTGTCCCGGCAGTTCAACCAGATGCTGGAGTCTCTAGCCCAACACCGCCGGGATATAGAGGAAGCAAACAGAGAACTTCGGGAGGCAAACAGTAAGCTTAAGGAACTTCAGGCTCAACTGGTGCGCTCCGAGAGGCTGGCAGCCCTTGGGCAGCTCTCAGCCGGGGTCAGCCACGAACTGGATAACCCTGTTGGCGTCATCCTCGGGTACGCGGAGCTGACCATGGAGGAGAGCGATCCGGGAAGTCAACTCCACGAATATGCTGTTGTTGTGAGGGAGGAGGCCAAGCGCTGCAAAAGGATCATCGCCGGCCTTCTGGATTTTTCCCGCCCGAGTATTGGTGTTGCCCAAGATCTGGATCTGAAGGCCCTGATCGTCGATCTGGTCAAGCACCTGGAGGACCAGCGTCTCTTCAAAAGGATCAGTTGGAACCTGGAACTGGAGGATCGGGACACAGTCGTCAATGTTGATCCGGATTCCATGAGGCAGGTCCTGGTCAACCTCGCTTTGAACGCTGCCCAGGCGATGGGGGATGAGGGAGTGATCACAGTGAGTCTCCAGAAAACCATTGGATCCGCTGAGGACGGCTATCTGATCCATTTCGAAGATTCCGGAGAAGGTGTGCCCCTGGGAGGAGAGGAGCGGATCTTTGATCCCTTCTACACCACCAAGCGTCGGGGAGAAGGCACCGGCCTCGGTCTTTCCATCTGTCGAAAGCTGGTGGAGGAGATGGGGGGACGGATAAAGGCGCTGTCCGGTCCAACAGGCGTTTTTGAGATATGGCTGCCCCGGACCGGGGAACCTTACGATGGAGTGATCGAGGAGCCAGAAAATGAGTGAGAAAGTGCTGGTTGTAGACGATGAACCAGGGATGCGGAGCCTGCTCACCCGGGTTATGGAGAAGGAGGGCTACGCGGCCGCAGCATGCGCCGATGGAAACGAAGCCCTTCAGGCCTTTGCCAAAGAGGATTGGGATCTGGTCATCGCTGACATCGATATGCCCGGAATGGACGGGATCGAACTCCTCAAGCATTTAAGAAAAAACAGTCCCCATGTGCCGGTCCTGATGATAACCGCTTATGCCACAGTTGAAACGGCTGTGGAGGCCATGAAACTGGGGGCCCACGATTACATAACCAAGCCTTTTGCCATGGATGAGCTCAAGATCGTGGTGGGCAAGGTCTTTGAGGGTCAGAGGCTCCTGGTTCAGAGAGATCTGCTCCTGGCCGAAATAAAGAACCAATACGACCCGGAGGGTATCATTGGTGTGTCTGACAGGATTCGGGATGTGGTGGACATGGCGGTGAGTGTCGCCCCTTCCAGGGCCACCGTTCTCATAGAAGGTGAAAGCGGAACAGGCAAAGAGCTTGTAGCAAGGGCGATCCACGATCACAGCGACCGAAAGGATAAACCTTTCGTCGTCGTCAACTGCGGCGCCCTGTCTGAAGGGATCCTGGAGAGCGAGCTGTTTGGGCATGAGAGGGGAGCTTTTTCCGGGGCCATAACCACCCGCAAGGGAAGGTTTGAGCTCGCTGACAGAGGTTCCCTGTTCATCGATGAGATAGGGGAACTTCCGCCCCAGGCTCAGGTAAAGCTTCTTCGCTTTCTTCAAAACCAGGAGTTCGAAAGGGTCGGGGGATCTGTTGTTTTGAAAAGCAACGCGAGGATCATTGCCGCTACCAATAGGGACCTGAAGGCCATGGTCCGGTCAGGTGCCTTCAGGGAGGACCTTTTTTACAGAATTAATGTGGTCCACATTACGGTTCCCCCCTTGAGGGACCGAAGGGAGGATATAGAGCATCTTGCCCGGCATTTTTTGGAAAAATATAGTGTCCAGATGAACAAAAAACTTGACGATCTGCCGGGGGATGTCCTGATAGCGCTTCGTACCTACAATTGGGGAGGGAATGTCCGTGAACTGGAAAATGTCATGGAGAGGGCAGTTGTTCTTTGCAAGGGAAGCTCTGTAACTCTCCGGGATCTGCCGGAAGAGGTCAGGGGCCGGGACAGGGACCTTGAGGCAGCCCCTGCAAAGGGGCAGACCTTGACCCAGATCCTGGAAGCCATGGAGAGACAGATCCTTGTCAGGACCCTGGATAAAAACCGGGACAGCCAGACAAAAACAGCGGGAGAACTGGGGATCAAGAGAACCACTTTGCGGTACAAAATGGGGAAATATGGACTCGTGTAAGTCCTCATAAATGAGGACAGGACGCAGGACGCAGAACGCAGAATGCAGAAGAAAATCAAGGACATACGGAGTCATCTTACATGAGAAACAACCGTCTTCCTGGATTTTGGAACTTGGATTTTGGAACTTATACTTTGGATCAACTGTCTTTGAGATCTGAGATCTGAGATTTGAGATTACTATTTTGGTATGAACATTGCTCTTAACACTATGATGAAAACCGTATTATTGACAATACCGGCTTTGCTGCTGGCCGCAGTGCTGTATTGCAACTGTTCGAGCCCCTTTAATGGAGACACCCTTGTGGCCCAGCCTGTTGACGGTGAGCCGGGGCCGGAGGAATGGGAAAAGGCAGTGCCCCTTGATCTGGTGGTTTGGATGGGGAACGTAAATATCCCCGAAGAGATCGTCGCACTGGACATGGAAACATCTCACAGATCGACTCCGGAGTGTCATCACGGACCTTCCACTTCGGATCCTGTCAAAGTGAGGATCCAGGCAGTCTACAACCGGGAAGAGCTGTTTGTGCTCATGAAGTGGCCGGACAGGACGCAGGATCGCGAGCTTGGAACCTGGGAATTGGGGCCGGAAGGTTGGATCGCAAGGCCCGGTGCGGACGACGGTATTGCCATATTATGGGAGTTATCGGGGGAGCCGGCAGGGGGATCTATGGGTAGATCTGGCGGATCCGGGAGTGGAGAGGGTCCTTTCCGCTGCCAGTATGCATGCCATATGATGGAGGTGGATGTTTACGACGGCGGTACAAAGATGAGAATGGGGATGAAATCCTCAGAAGGACAAGTGTTGGACCTCTGGCGTTGGAGGGCTTCGGTTACGGGGTCGTTTGGTCTTGCCGACGATATGGTCATCGATGAAACAGGCAAGCGCGGGGATGAAGGGCAGGTGCTGCCTGTGGTAAACCGATCCACGAAGGTCCCGGGTCCCGGAACGGTGAACGGTTCCGTGGCGCCTTACTATATTGTTGAGACGCCTATAGGCCGACAGGGAGACGTAAGAGCCAAAGCCCGGTGGGAGAAGGGAATGTGGACCCTTTTACTGAAAAGAGCCCTGGACACAGCCGATCCGGATGACGTGGTTTATTCCCCGGGAGGCAGGGTGCCTTTCAGCGTCAGTTTATTCGATAACACCTTCAGTGAACATCACGTATCCGCCGATAGCGCATTTCTGGTGCTGTGGCGTGCTACCCGGATCCAAAACAAGGGGAGGGATTTTGATGAGCCGATGGATTTCTGAAGCGCTTTCTCCGGTAACTTTTACCAGCATTTCCTTCCCCGGATTTTTACTGGCGTTACTGCTGGGAGCTTTCCTGTTCGCGGCGGCGGGGTGCGATGATGCCGGCAGGGAGACGCCGGCTCCGGTGACAGGCACTGTGGGCGTTCCTCTGGCTGATGCCAGGATCTATATCTACGGGGAGGGTGATGATATCTACGGTCCGGCACGAGTCATATCCGAACCCACCTCCCCCGACGGTTCTTTTTCCCTTTCCCTCAAACCCGGCAAATACCTTGCCGTGGTGAGGAAACGGGTTTCTGAAGAGGTTGCAGGGCCAGTGATGATAGGGGACTACAGGGGAGAGCCGATCCCTTTCGAGGTTGCTGAAGGGACTCAGGGTGTCTCCCTTTCTCTTACTGCGAGCCTTAAGGTGGCCAACGAAAAAGCCTTCCCTTCAAGGGTTTCGGGTGATGCCACAGGAATAAGCGGAGTTGTGCAGGATGCCGACGGGAACGCCGTGGAAGGCATCAGGGTCCATATTTACGATCACATACAAATGTCTGAAAGGCCCAAGTATGTCAGTGAGCGCACCGGAGCGGATGGTAAATTTTTCGTGCCGGTAAAAAGGGGAGGAACCTACTATCTGGCAGCAAGGGACCGGTTCGGCGGACCACCGCAGATCGGTGATCTTTACGGGCGTTTCGATGAGGGGACGGTGGATCCGTCCGGAGTTGTGGTACGCAGGGGAGAGCTTACCTCCGGGATCACGATCATGGTTCAGAAGGTATGGTAGTGGTTTTCAGGACATCACAGATCATATGTGTCCTGGAAACCAGTGTCTAGTTTCTAATGTCTGGTGTCTAGGGGATCAGAATGTAGAATGTACCCTTCGGCAGGCTCAGGGCAGGGAATGTAGAACGCAGGAGAGGGGCAAAAAAACGAAACGGTGAAATGGAGACACGGAAAAAGAATTGGAGGGGGTGAGTGGGAGAGTGGGCGAGGGGGAGAAAGATCTGTGATTTGTAAAACCTGGAACTTTGGATACTGCTGCTGGCCGGCGTCATTGCGAGGAGCGACGAGTTATGCGAGTGCGACGCGGCAGTCTCGGGATCGCTGCCTAACAGTAGATCCTTCCTTAATCTTCCCCTCCCTTGAGGGGAGGGGATTGAGGGGAGGGTGAAAGAGTCCACCCCCATCTCGATCTTCCCCCCTCAAGGGGGAAGAAGAATATTGAAGGTGACTAAAATATGGCTCGCGATAACTGATTGTTTACTTTTGAGATTTGAGATTTGAGATATGAGATTTAGAGCCGCCACAATAATATTCATCTTTCTGGTAACGGCTTGCGGAGGCCAGGAAAGCGTCACCGTACTCATCCCAAAGGCAAGGGAAGGTGACGAAAAGGCGTCGTGGCGGCTCGTTCAGGCCATGGGATCCGATGACAAGGACGTCGCGCTTGCGGCCTACAAGGGGATCATTGACATCGGAGCCGACATCGAACCCTGGCTTGCCAGGGGGCTGGAGTCACCAAATGACAGAGTGGTGGAATCCAGCGCCGCAGCCCTGGGGAACCTGGGTGACAGCGGGAGCCTCCCGGCTCTCATCAGGATCCTGGAGGGAGATGGGACCAGGAGGTACGCGGCCGCGTGGGCGTTGGGTGAGATCGGTGATCTGACCGCAGTGCCGAACCTTGTCCGCATCCTCGCTTCGAAGGATATGCTGCTTCGCAAATCGGCTGTCCGCGCCCTCGTCAAAATGGGCCCTGAGGCGGGAGCGGCGGTCACCACTTTCCTGTCGGCGGCAAAGGATGCCGGGAGTGAGCGGGCAGCCATACGTGTTGTGGGGGAATTGAAGACGGTGATGGCCGTCGATAGCCTCATTTCCATTAGCGGCCCCAACAGGGATGCAGCTGCGTGGGCATTGGGAAGGATCGGAGGCGAGAGGGCCCTTGAACCCTTGCTCGAAGCGTTGTTGGATCCCAGGTGGCAGGTCAGGAGAGAGGCGGCCCAGGCCCTCGGCAGCCTTGAGAATGATAAATCGGTTCCTGCACTCACCGGAACCCTTGAGGACCCAGTAACGGTGGTGCGTGAGTGGGCCGCCCGCTCCCTCGAGACGATCACCGGACGCAAGGTCCTCTACATGGGGGAAGAGGGGGAAATGGTTCCGCCTTATAACCTGTATCGGTGAGCGACAGCACGCAGGACGCAGAATGAAGTCACGGTTTCTGTAAAAGCGGTTTGTTTTGAAACGCAGAGGTCGTAACGCCTCTGGCGTGACAGGCTTCGGACGCAGAGGGAGGCCTGAACCCTGGTTGAGGCGCGGTCTCCATAATTGCGATGTTTTTTCACCACTGAGCTCACTGAGAACACTGAGGAAACCTTAAGTCTCGGTTATGGCACGGTTACTATAAAGGCGATCTTTTTTCACACAGAGCTAAGGTGGCCCATCGCGAACCCTATTAAAGTTCCCTTCCAAATTCTTCCTCCCCCTATTGAGGGGGGAGGATTGAGGTGGGGGTGATTGGAACTTAACCATGTGACCTGTCGCGGCGAAGTTATGCCGCAGGTATAACGAAGACGGAAGCGATCCCGGGTTTTTGAGATTTGAGATCCCTGTCCGCCATAGCTGGTCGGCGGGCGTTAGCGACGGCGGATGAGATTTGAGATTTGTTTTTCTAACAGGGATGAAGGGGATAACAGGGAAAGGCTGTATCGAAGTATCCAGGTATATAGGCACTTATTTACTTAGACACTTAGACACTTAGACACGTAGATACGTAGATACGGTGACGCAGGAACCCGAAACGTAGCGAAGAGAGCATTTGATATATGCATGACGGTACCGGAAAAAAACAACTGAAAGGCCTGGCCCCGGTTTTCCTGAAGCAGGGATGGTTCTGGATCGTCGTGCGGTGGGGCGCCCTTGCCGTAATGGCGGTCATGGTCGCTGCTGCATGGGGAAGACGGGGTATAGATGGAGTGGATACCTCCGACCCCCTGATGTACACCAATCTGGGGAACCTGGCGTTCTGGGTTCTCTGGCTCATGGGGATAGTACTGTTGGTCCCTCTGGTGGGACGGGCCTGGTGTTCCGTGTGTCCCGTTGGTGCCATGAACGAGTTTGTATCAAGGTTCGGTTTGAAAAAGGTTTTTCCCCGGTTCATCAGAAACCAGCACCTCAAGGCGTTGGCACTGATGATAACTGTATTAATGATGGGTTTATTTCGGATCCATCACTATCCGGATATCACCGCCTGGTACCTTCTGGCCTGGGTTGCGATCGCTGTGGCTGCGGGTATCCTGTTTGCCGGGAGATCCCTGTGCGCCTACCTGTGTCCAATTGGCGGTATGCTGGGTCTGTACGGCCGGACTGCCCCCCTGCGCTGCGGTGTGAGGGAGGATGAGGTTTGCCGCGACTGCGAGGAGCGGGAATGTGTGCGCGGAGCCGTCAGTTGGTTTACGGCCGGATTCGGCAGGCTGAAGATCTCTCTTCGTATGAGGAAAAACCCATGTCCTGTGAATCTCAAGGTATGGGAAATGGACGGAACAGACCGGTGTCTGTTGTGCCTTAATTGTATGAGAGCCTGCCCCCTGGACAACGTAGCCCTTTTCGGGCGGAAACCCCTTACCTCCCTCTGGACCGAGAGATATCCCAGGTTCTCCGACACGGTATTGGTCGCGTCACTTATGGGGTTTATTTTTCTCACCTTTTCCAGGTTCTGGCCGTCCCTTCAGGAGCTAATGGCCCTCCCGGTTCGATGGATGAACCCTTACCTGGGAACGGCCATAAAGCCGGTGCTTCTTCTCTGGCTGGGTATCGGGCTGCCTCTCCTGGTCGTTCTGATGTCTGCAGCCCTTGTTATATGGAGCCGCTCAAACAATACGTCGGTTATCCCCTTGGGGAAACAGGATTCCCGGGAGGGTTCACCCTTGAAAGTCTGGTTCGAAAACGGGATTTCCTCCGGGGCAGATGATCCGGGCGGGGAGGAAAGGATCATGGGTGCCGATACGGTTCGGGGGTTGTCGGCTGTGTACGCGCCCACCATATTGCCTTTACTCCTCTCCTCCCATCTGGTGCTGGCTCTGGTCAAGCTCAACACGAAGCTGACCTACCTGCCTGTGGCGATGGCAGACCCTGTTGGAGTGAAGTCGTACATGGCCATATGGGAACTCGGTCTTATGTCTCAGCCGGGGATCTGGCTTCCCATCAGCACGGTGAAGATAATTTCCCTGGCACTGCTGTTATCGGGGACCGTTCTTTCCCTTTGGGCCTACTCGAAGATCTCCAGGCGCGAGGGCAGGGGTGCTATCCCCATGCTTTTCCCACTGATGGTCATGGCGGCGGTGGTATACGGAGGCCTGTACAATTGGCTCTTCTAAAAGTTTTTCAGAAATCTGGGCAGAGGTTTAGGCAGAGATCCTGGCAGAAGTATTGGCTGGGGTATACGCTGGCGGCGGCTGTCTGCCTGGTGGCGGTTCCCTCCTACGGACATTATATGGGAAAGGTTGTCCCCATAGGGCACACCGGGGAGAGGTCGGTCCACCTGGCTGCCCAGGTCATCGCCTCCTATTTCGAAGAACAGATGGGCCGGGAAACGGAGCTGGTGGAAACAGGATCTCCCACCCGGTGTATTGAGTCCGTCAGGGACCGGGAGTTTCCCATGGCCGTTGTACCGGATACTGCCCCGGGGGTTTTGCCGGAGGGTGTCCTGAAACTTGAAGGGAAGTTTGGCCCTCCGGGCCTGACAGCCATCTTTATCATAGGCAGTGATGCCCGGAAAAAACTGGAGTTCAGCCTGGTGGAGCGATACCTGGACTCCCTTTCAAAAGGGCTTGAACCTGTCGATTGGGAAAAGGCCCTGGCCCGTGTCGAGGCGGGTGAGGGGGTCAGGGGTGTGGCTCTGGATATGTTGAGGGAAGCGGATCTGTTGTGAAGATCCACCAGAACGCAGCACGCAGAAGAAACCTGAAGTAAGCCGATAGTCGTTAGCGGAAAGCTGAATACACGCAGTGCACCAGTGCATTTGATTCAACCTGAAACCTGAGGGTAGCGAGCACATGAGATACGAGAAAAAGCTTGCATATCTGGTACCATTTATTCTGGCCATTGCATTCGTTTCCTGCAAGCCTGCGGCTGAAGCTCCAGACGGGAAGGCTGCTGTCAGCGATGTTAAACCGCTGCGCATCGGGTACATGATCTGTGACGGTATCGAGGAGACACGCGCCCGGTTTGAGCCCCTGACTCAATTCCTCCAGGCAGCATCCGGCATTTCTTTCCAGGCGGTCTACCTGAACACCTTCGAGGTGCCTGAGGCCTTCGAGCGCGGTGAACTGGACATAGTACACTCAAACTCCCTCCTCTACGTGATCATGCACGAGAAGGGGCTCGAACCCCTTGCTGGAGAGAAGAGGGGCAGCCTGGGGTACCAGAGTGCCGGGGGGATAGTGGTCAGGGCCGACAGCTCCATCAAGACACTGGCGGACCTGGCTGGCAAACGAATGGTGTTTGGTCCCCAGTTGGCTCCAACAGGCTTTCTTTCCCAGTACGAACTTCTCATCGACGCAGGTGTCGATCCGGAGCTGGATCTCGAATACTATGCCATTCCATGGGGCGCCTACAAGCACGAGAAGGTGGTATATGGTGTCTGGCTTGGCGTTTACGATGCAGCTGCAGTGCCGCTCCTGGACCTGGAGTTTATGATCAGGGATCGGCGGATAGGTCCGGAGGACCTGAGGGTTATCGCCAGGGGCGATCCGATCCCTTACTGCGTTTTCGGTGTGAGTCCTGAAGTTCCGTCCGAGAGGGTCGACAAGATCCGTTCCCTTCTCTTTAACCTGCTGCCGGAGGATACGGCCAGTTTGGGTGAAGAGGTTCTTTCTGTGCTCGGCCGGGCTCAGGTAGACGGGTTTGTCCCCATCGCTGATTCAGATTTTGACAGGGTCAGGGAAATGGCAAGAAAGGCGAATATGCCGCCGTATCAGGAGTTCTGATCTGACGGTCTTCAGATCAGAACAGTGAACGGTTTAATTTATTGTATCCCAGCCACTAGCCACAAACTATTTGGATGTTGATATGAGCCAAAAAATCCTAAGCAGACTTACCGAAGCCCTGGCGGTGTTATGTATCGCGGCGGCGGTGATCACCCTGGTCTATTCGGCAAGGGTGCCTGCTGTTGAGGGCTCCCTGTCGGATATGAGGGTTCAGACCGTTTCGGACCAGGATATGGTCAGGTTCCATACCCTCCTGGGTGAAGCTCGTCGGCTTACTGACACCAACGGCGACCCGGAACCTCTCATGCAGGAACTTAAGGGGAGTTTTCCCGGACGTCATGAGGTCTGGGCTCTTGCAGCCCGTCATTGGGAGGCGGAAGGTCAGGACAGTGAGGCCCTCCTTGCCTATGCGCGGGCTGTCAGGCTTCAACCGGATTACCTGGATGAAGGATCCGAACTGTTTCTCGGAAGGAGGATCCAGGCGTTGAGCGTGAAAGTCATGGGTGAGCTGGATGCAGCCCGCAGCAGTCAGGATCTTGACAGTGCCGAAAAAAACTTGTTGAAGACGGCATATTTCCTCAAACGAAGGCTTGCCGGAGGCTGCGAGTGAGGAAACTGTCTTTTGATACAGTCCTGATCATCGGCAGCGGTTTGTCCCTGGGGGCTCTGGGTGCCGCTCTGGCGTTGTGGGGAAACCCGGCCAACTCCGGCATTTGTGTTTCCTGTTTTATGGAGAACCTTTCCGGGAGCCTGGGTTTGCATCACAACCTCCGCATGGCCTACCTCAGACCTGAACTTGCTGGTTTCGTTGCCGGGGCCTTTCTCACGGCACTTTTGGGCAGGGAGATGCGCCCCAGGTCGGGAGCCTATCCTGTCCTGGCTTTTGTGTTGGGATTTTTCCTCATCGTTGGTTCGTCGGTCTTCATGGGTTGTCCCATCAAGATGATGCTGCGCCTGGGAGCGGGGGATATGACAGCGGTGGGAGGTTTACTCGGTCTGGCTGGAGGGGTCTGGGTGGGAATACGGTATTACCGGGCGGGCCTGGACCTGGGGGTTCCCAGACAAGGGGCAGGTGCCTACCAGGGCATCCTGGTCCCACTGCTTTTTCTCCTGTTCCTGGGGCTTGCTGCTGGAGGTTTTCTCCTTTCCGGCACCACCGGCCCGGCGGCTCAGAGAGCTCCCTTCGTCATCGCCCTGGGTGCTGGTGTTTTGATTGGCGCTCTGGCCCAGCGGTCAAGATTCTGCGTGACAGGGAGCTTTTCAAACCTTTTCCTTGCAAGAGATATGAGCCTCATGGGAGGGCTGATAGTCCTGTTTTTGGCGGCCCTGGCGGTCAACGTTTCAGTCGGTCTTTTTAGATTCGGTGTCCTGGATCAGCCTGGGTCCAACCCGGACCACATGTGGAATTTTTTGAGCATGGGGCTGGTTGGATTCGCATCGGTCCTGGCCGGTGGATGTCCCTTCAGGCAGTTGGTCCTTTCCGGGGAGGGTTCCGCAGATGCGTCTCTGGCTGTTCTGGGAATGATCGTCGGGGGAGGACTTGTCCATCAGTGGGGTATCGTCAGCACCTCGGCCGGTCCCACCCCTTTCGGCAAGGCGGCTGTGCTGCTGGGGCTGGCGTTTTGTTTCGGGATCGTGAGGTTTTATAGGAAAGCATAGTACTCAGGAGCCAGGAGCCAGGAGAGAGCATCCGCCTGGGCGAGGGGGCGACTTGCCGAAAGGGCGTAAGAGCGGGGTTCTCTTCGTCATTCCGGAAATCACCTGCCTCATTGAGTGATTGTCCGGAATCCAGTGGCTCTGTTATGACCCGTCTTCGTTTTTTAAGCGACGTTGCTGCGAGCAATTGCGATTGGACTTCGGGAACCTCGACCAAAGCATTCAAAGGCAGGCCGGGCCGGAGTGACGAGCGACAGGGCAAGGAAAAAGACAGGGCGAAGGGCGGAAATACAGAATGCAGAACGCAGGAAGCAGGAAGCAGGCGAAACGGGGAATGGGGTGAAACGGTGAAACGGAGAAAGAACCAGAGGGGGCGAGTGGGAGAGTGGGCGTAAGGGGGAAAGGCTGTATCGAAGTAGCGAGGTATCGAGGTGTCCAGGTATATAGGTACTTAGTTACTTAGACACTTAGAGACGGTGACGCAGGAACCTGAAGCGAGCATTTGAGATTTGAAATCTGAGATTATTATTTTTCAGGAGGATTTCTGATGAAAAAGTTACATCGCAACCCCGACGTCAACTGGAGAGTGGAGTCCCACAGGGAGGCCCACGTACGGGAGGTCCTGGAGGATCCTCTGCGGGAGGGTGAGGATGCTGAGGCTCTGGAGGTGGGAACAGTGACCATCCTGGCTGGCGGGGTAATGCATCAGCTCAACCTTCTCGGGGGGGAGATCTGGAAACTGTGTGACGGAACTTTGGACCGGGATGGACTGGTGGCGCATCTTCTGGAATTATTTGAAGTGGATGAGAGCACCTTGAAAGAGGATGCCGAAACCTTTGTGGATGAGATGATCCAAAAGGGCCTCATTGATGAAAAATAGCGAACTCCTTTCAGCGCCCCTCACCGTCAACTGGTCCCTTTCCTACCAGTGCAACTTCACTTGTTCCCACTGTTACAGCCGGGAACTGGAAACGGTGCTGTTAACACCTGCCGACATCAGGAATGTGGTGGACCTGCTGTCGGAAAAGGGCGTTGTCTTCATCAACTTCGGCGGTGGTGAACCTCTTCTCCTCGATGACCTTTACGATATCACCGCTTATGCGGTCTCACAGGGGCTTAAGGTCACCATGAACACCAACGGATGGCTTCTGGACCCAACCACTGCCGCACGGATCGCCCATGCGGGTTTTCACAGCGTTGGGATCAGTATCGACAGCCCGGACCCAAAGTCCCACGACCGTTTCAGGAATAAGGAAGGGAGTTATGACCGGGCGATCAGGGGGCTGGATAATCTTGAAAAGGCCGGTGTCAGAAGTACCGTATCGTGCGTGATCAACCAGGAGAACCTGCACAACTGGCAGGGCATGATCGATCTTTGCCGAGATCACGGGGTCCGTACCCTGTACCTCCACAACTACAAGTGTTCCGGTATGGGGCAGGTGAACATGGGAGACCTGGACCTTAGGCCCGACCAGTGGAGTGCTTTTTATACCGAAGCGCTTAATGTCCGGGAGGGGCTTTCCGATCTCATTATTTCCTTCGACGATCCCATCATGGCCTCTCTGCCCGGCTATAGCCATGACACTGCTGTAAAGGGCAGCACCTGCGGCAAACTCAGCCTTCACATTGAGCCGGACGGGGGGATCACGCCCTGCGGCTTCATCCCGGTTACCATCGGCAATATCCTGAAGGACGACTTTGACAGAATATGGTTCGATTCCCCTGTTCTTGACCGGATGAGATCCAAAACAGCCACCGGCAAGTGTTCGGGGTGCGACAGTTACGAAGATTGCCTGGGGGGCTGCTCGGCTCGCGCCTTTGCCCTCACCGGAAGCTTCGACAGCCCCGATCCGCATTGTTGGGTGGAGGAAGAGTAATGATCATGGTCCGTGTATGCGTGAAGCGTGCATGCGTGGGTGCGAACAACCACTCACATACGCTCTACGCACGTACGCACCTACGAGGTGGCTTTTGATGCATTTCGATTTACCCTGGCGTATCCACTGGCAGCTCGGTGATCCGGTCAGCAAAGATCTGTTGGAGTCCATCCGTGGATGCTGTCCCCTTGCGGTTACCCTCGAGGTCGAGCGGATCGGCCAGCTGTCTGCTCTGGATCTGCCGTGGGAAGGGACCTCCCTGGTCATCGTGTACCGGGGATGGAGGAGTCCTCGCCGGGATGTCATTGCCGGGATCGCCCAGCGGTGGGAGTTCCCTATCGAAGGGCCCGGTGATGCCAAATACCTCGCGGACGCCTCATTTTTGGGTTTGCCGCCGGATGAGGCAGCTTTTCGCTGGTTTCCCCGAAGGGGAAAGATGCAGGATCTGATTTCCATCCTTGAAATTGTGGAAACTGCCGGGTGCGGGCTCACCTTGCCAAACCGACCGGCCGGTGTTATCACCAGCGAAGGTTCCCGGGCATTTCCCGATATCGGGGAGCTTTCCGGGGAAGTCCTGTCTGAGCTGATGGCTTTTTCAAAAGTGCTGCGGACAGGCCAGGTCAGGGTTCACGATTTCATACTCACCGAAGCTCTCGGTCTTGAGGGCGTCGAACCACAGGGCTGTGAGGCAGCAAACTCCATGGCCTTCATCGACCGTGAGGGCAGGGTTTACCCCTGCGAAACGCTGATGGTCCCTATGGGGGATCTTAACCGGGAAAAGCTGGATGCCGTGTGGGCCTCGCCATTAAGGGACCGTATCCGCAGGGATGTCGATTCCATACCCGGTTTTTGTTCGGCCTGCCCTGATCTTGTTCGCTGCAAGGGAGGCTGCAGAGGGGCTGTCTATCACCTTATGGGGCACTATGGGGCCCCCGATCCTCTTTGCCCCACGGATGGGTTAGAGGATATGGAAGAGCATTATGAGTGAACCGGTCATCTACCTTAACAACGCTGCTACGAGCTGGCCGAAACCGGAACGTGTCATACAAAAACTGGTTTGGGCAGCCACCGAACTCCTCGCTACACCGGGCAGGGGAAGCGCTGGTGTCCGGAGCGAGCGGGTCATTTTCGAGGCCAGGGAAGCTGTGGCGGACTTTGTGGGTGCCGGTGACAGTTCGAGGATCATCTTCACCTGCAACGCCACTGCTGCCCTTAACCTTGCTATTTCAGGTTTTCTCGCCCCCGGGGATCATGTGGTTACCACATCAATGGACCACAACTCGGTGTCCCGTCCCCTTGCCCGCATGGAGGATGATCGGGGTATTTCAGTGACCCGGGTGGAGGGGGATAGGGAAGGGGTTGTGACATCAGCCTCTGTGCTGGATGCCCTAAGGCCCGAAACGGCACTGGTGATCCTCACCCACGCCTCCAACGTCACCGGCACGATCCAGCCGGTGCAGGAAGTAAGTGCTGGCCTCCGATCCAAGGGAGAGGGCAGGCCCCGTCTCCTCGTTGACGCAGCCCAGACAGCGGGAGTCTTCCCTATAGATGTTCAGGCGTGGGGGATCGATATGCTGGCAGTCCCTGGACACAAGGCCCTGTACGGACCCTCCGGAACAGGGTTTTTGTATCTGGCTCCGGATCTTGTTCTGGACCCGATCTTCGAGGGCGGAACGGGGGGCCAGTCCACCCTCCGTCGTCAGCCTGACCTGCTCCCCGATCGGTATGAGAGCGGAACTCCAAACATCCCCGGTATTGCCGCCCTCGGTGAGGCGGTGAGTTTTATAAGGGAAAAGGGGTTAGAGCAGATCAGGCGTCACGAAACAGCGCTCTTTGATCTCCTCATCAGCGGGTTAAGGGAAATACCGGGAGTCACCCTCTTCGGTCCATGCGATTCCAGGCTGCAGATGGCGGTGGTATCCTTTCGTCTTGAGGGTATGGATCCAGCCGAGGTGGGCAGTTTCCTGGAGGAGGCGATGGGGATCCAGGTGCGGGTTGGTCTTCACTGTTCCCCCATGTCCCACCGGACCATAGGGAGTTTTCCGGAAGGGACGGTGAGGGTCAGCCCCGGTCTCTTCACTACCGAGGGTGATATAGAGGCGCTCATTGACGGGGTCAGAAAGATCCGGGAGGTGAGAGGTGCCTGAGTTGGGAATGGTCATCGTTTTTCCGACAACGCATCTGACCCTCTCGGCGGAAAAATCCCTGGAAAAAGCCGGTATCGAGCACCGGACCATCATGAAGCCCAGAAGGATCTCCAGCGACTGTGGTCTTGCCATCCGCATCGATTCCGATTCCTTTGACACCTGCAGGGAAACGCTCACTTCAGATGGGCTTTTACCGGTTCGGTTTTTGAAGGAGGTTGAGGGGGAGTGGGAATGTGTCCTGGAATTGGATTAAACAACGGTTTCTGTAAAGGCGACAAAAGCTTTAACGCAGAGTTGCGCAGAGGTTATCACAAGGAACCATCGCAGAGTTACGCAGAGAAAATCTTATCTTGGGATAAGCAACGGTTGCTATAAATGCGATCTTTTTTTACCACTGAGTTATTGAGGACACAGAGAAAGTCTGAATCTCGGGAAAGCGCGGTTCCTGTAAAAGCGGCAAGGGCTGCCTCGCGCCCTTCGATCACGCCTCCGGCGTGACTCAGGACAGGCAGGGACCAACCTTCGCTAAAGCTACGGCTGACAAGCAGGGTTTCACAGAGGAAGTCCAGGCGAGGGAAGGTGTTCCCGATCTACCCTGTGTTACCCTGCCTGCCCTGAGCTTAGTCGAAGGGCCGAAGGGTGTCCTCAGTGTCTAGTGAATCACATTCTGAAGTGAGTGACAAACGGGTGGTGAAAAAAGGTTGAGTTCTTTAAATTTTGATCTGAAAATCAGGCACTGATTTTCAGATAGGGAGACAAAAGTTGAAAATCTACAGCGATATTGATGCCGCCTATGATCCGTTGGATGGCTGTGTTCTGGCAGTGGGTAACTTTGACGGCGTCCACAGGGGGCACCAACTGATCTTCAATACCGCTGTCAGGCGAGCGCGGGATGAGGGGCTAAAGGCGGTACTCCTTACCTTTTCCAGGCATCCCGCTTCGGTCATCAGGCCGGATGAAACTCCCGAGTCGCTCATGACGGTCCGCGACAGGCTGCTTATCGCTGAGAGCTTTGGTTTCGATACAGCCTTTATCCTCGATTTCGATCCACAGATGGCGACTCTGTCCCCCGGAAAGTTTGTGGAGGATGTTCTTGTGAACCGATTGGGGATAAGGGCGGTGGTCGCCGGAGAGAACTGGCGTTTCGGCCATCGTCGAGAAGGTGATATGCCCATGCTGAGTTCCCTTGGGATTCTGCAGGGTTTTGAAGTCGATGCGGTGGACCCCTTTATGGTGGATGATCTTCCGGTGAGCAGCACCCGGATCCGTGGAGCCCTTTCCGCTGGTGATGTTGCTGCGGCCAGGACGCTTCTGGGAAGACCCCACTTTGTCCGCGGTACGGTTGTGAGCGGTGAAGGCAGGGGACGAAACCTGGGTTTTCCCACCGTCAACCTTGACTGTCACCAGATCCTGGTTCCTGAAGAAGGGGTCTATGCCGGAGGCTACCAAACGGCTGGCAGTTCCGGGGAGGTGGGCTCGGGCAGTGAAAAGTTCGGCAAGGCCACAGAGCGTATAATGGGGCCGGCTGCCATAAGCATTGGTTCTTCGCCCACATTCGAGAAAGGTTCCTTTTCTGTGGAAGCCCACCTCATCGGCTGGGAGGAAGATCTTTACGGTGGTACTGTTACCATCGCTTTTTATGACAGGCTGCGGGAGCAGCGTTCCTATAGCAGTGCGGGTGACCTTGTGGACCAGATAGCTCTTGATGTGGAAAAGTCCAGGGATCTGTACAGTATCCATGAGCTTGATGAGATACCGCTTTGAACTGTATGGGAAAGAATGAGGGAGAGGGAAAGCTTTGGTCCTGGACCTTGACTTTGAGAAGGATGAAGGATGAAGGAAGGACAGGTGATTTTAATCTCACCTTCCTCCTTCCTTATTCCTCCTCCGGTTGTTTTGACCAGGACTAAGACGAAGACTTGGATCTCGACCATGACCTAGTTTCGTTTCCTTGAGGAGAAAGGGTGCCGGGAAAGGTTAAAGATATACTTATCATCGCCGCGGCAGTGATCCTTTCCATCATGGCCTATGCCGGGACCCTGACCCATGACCTCGTTTGGGACGACGTGACGGTCCTAAAGTATGTAGATCACATTGTCCAGGAGGGGGGCCTGCCGGCCCTGGTGACTTCCCAGTTCGCGACCCACATCAAAGATGGCTACGTATCCGGATACTACAGGCCTGTATGCGTCGTGAGTCTGTGGTTCGATTCCATGCTAACCGGTTACTTCCCATATATTTACCACCTGACGAATATCGTCCTCCATGCCCTTAATACGCTTCTGGTCTTTTTCCTGCTGCGGCTGCTAAACGTCCGGGTCGCCGCTGCTGTAGGGGCGATGATATTTGCAGTCCATCCGGTCCACTCGGGATCGGTGTCCTTTGTATCGGGACGCACCGATCTGTGGGCTGCCTTTTTTGTTCTCCTGGCGGTCGTCATGTGGGTCAGGGAGCGAAAGGGCTTTTCCACAACCCCTTCCTTCGACCGGTTCATGAGCTTCTCCGCGTTTTTCATGGCCTGCCTTTCCAAGGAGGTTGCGTTCATGCTCCCTGCCGTTCTTCTGGTATGGGAGGCGGCGACTCCCGGATTAAGGCCAACCGGGCCGTCCGGATGGTGGCTCCGGAACCGTCGATGGATCCTCGGCTGGGCGGCTGTGATTGCCTGTGTTCTGGCATTACGGTTCCAGGTGTTCGGGGCTGAACTGGGACTGATCCAGTCCAGAGCGGGACAGGTCGGACCCGGTGAAAGTGCTTTCAGCCTGCCCCTCATCGGACAGATGCTGTTTATGTATCTGCGACTCCTCGTTCTTCCCTGGCCCCTCAAGATCTTCTACGGTCCCGCTGAACTGCAGATAACTGTGTCAGTTGTCCTGGGAGTAGCTTTGTTCCTGTCGCTGGCCCTGTTCAATTTCTGGCGAGGTGGAAAGAGCAGCACGGTCCAGGGTGTGGTGTGGGTCGTTCTTTTTCTCGTACCGGTTCTCGCGGTAGATGCAAGGGGCGGAGCTCTTCTGGCAGAAAGGTTTCTCTATCTTCCTTCGGTGGGGTTCTGTTTGCTGGCAGGTGCCCTGGCAGCGGGACTGGCTGAGAACCGCAAGGTCTTCATTGCCAGCATCGGACTCCTGGTTGCCCTGATGATGATTGGCTCGGTGAAGCAGGGCGAAGTCTGGAGGAACGAGATTTCACTGTTCGGCGAGTTCGTAAGAACTGCCCCTATGGTGCCCGGTGGTCATTACAACCTGGGGAACGCCTATTCTGACCGGGGTATGCAGCTCGATGCAATAAAGGCCTACCAGCGGGTAGTCGAAATTGACCCCAACCATTTCCAGGCCTGGTTTAATATGGGCAATGCCTTTTCTGGCTTGGTACGCTATGATGAGGCGGTCGAAACCTATCGTCAGGTGCTGAGGATCAAACCGGATTTTATCCCCGGTTATGTCAACCTTGGTATCCTTCTCATGGAAAAGGGAGAGTTTGGGAAGTCCGTTGCGGTCTTCAGGGCGGGGCTGCAGGTTGATCCCGGTGATTTCAGGTTGCATGTGGGGCTGACCCTGGCGTATCTGAAAGCGGGGGACCGGCAGGCGGCCATTGATCACCAACATATGCTCGAAAAAGAGGATCGGGCCCTGGCTGAGATCATTAAAAATTCTCTTCTGAAGGGCGATGGAGAGAATTGAAAAGCGAGTCAAACAGCGGATCTCTTGGTGAACAACCCGTCACAAACAAGAGCCTGTTGGAGAATCTTGCCAGGTTCCGGGTACAGTTTTTCGGAAGAGGTTCACGGAAGGCTGTCAGCGTCCCTTTCGGCAAATGTGCACAGGCAACGTGGATAGCCTTGACAAAAAGCCTTCCGGCAAATAGCCTATGCGCAACAATAAAAGCGGATCTGGCCGTAGAGGAGTAAAGAGATATGGCAACAGCGCGTTTGGGCGAGATGCTTGTCAAAGCCAAGATAATTTCCGAAGATCAGCTGAAACAGGCTCTGGAGGAGCAGAGCAAGTCAGGGGGCAGGCTGGGCTATAACCTGGCTAAACTGAACATCCTCGAAGAGACGGAGATCGTCTCTTTCCTGAGTAAACAGTACGGAGTCCCGTCCATCAACCTGGTAGAGTTCGAGATCGATAAGGGGATCATCAAACTGATTCCTGGCAAAACCGCCAAAAAGTACCAGCTTGTCCCCATAAGCCGAACAGGGGGAACCCTGACCCTGGCAATGGCCGACCCCACCAACGTTTTTGCCCTGGACGACATCAAGTTTATGACCGGCTACAATGTGGAGCCTGTGGTGGCCTCCGAAACCGCCATCGAGGAAACCATCGCCAAATACTACGAGGGTGGCGGACTGGGCAGCTCTGGGAATATCTCCGCCGGCGACTATTCCCTGGATGATATGGAAACAGGCGGTTTCGAAGGAGAGATGGAAGTAGGGGACATGATAGACGTGGATGAGTTTGACGACCTCGTCCAGACTGCGGCCGACGATGTGGAGGTCATTGATGATATGGATGACGACCCCCTCAGCATGGAGGTGGACGCTCCCATCGTCAAGCTCGTCAACGGTATCCTTATCCGGGCCTACAAACTGAAGGTGAGCGATGTTCATGTCGAGCCCTACGAGAAGGTTATGCGTATCAGGTATCGGCTGGACGGTGTCTGTAAAACTGTAATGAACCTGCCCCTGAAGATCCGTAATGCGGTCATTTCCCGCATCAAGATCATGTCCAGCCTGGACATCGCCGAACGGCGCCTTCCCCAGGACGGGCGGATCAAGATGAAACTGGGCAGAAGGGCCGAGATCGATTTTCGCGTGTCAGTCCTCCCCACCCTGTTTGGTGAGAAGATCGTTCTGAGGCTCCTGGACAAGGCCAACCTCCAGCTGGATATGACGAAACTGGGTTTCGAGCAGCAGGCCCTTGCAAACTTCCAGGAAGCGATCCACAAACCCTTCGGGATGGTTCTGGTGACAGGTCCCACGGGAAGCGGCAAGACAACCACTCTGTATTCCGCCCTTGCGGAGCTGAACACCGACGACGTCAATATCATGACTGCTGAGGACCCGGTGGAGTTCAACCTCATGGGCATCAACCAGGTTCAGATGCACGACGAGATAGGACTCAACTTTGCTGCCTCCCTGCGCTCCTTCCTGAGGCAGGACCCGGACATCATTCTTGTGGGGGAGATCCGGGACTACGAGACGGCCGAGATCGGGATCAAAGCCGCTCTCACCGGACACATGGTACTTTCCACCCTTCATACCAACGATGCGCCGGCTACCATTAACAGGCTCCTCAACATGGGGGTGGAACCTTTTCTGGTTGCATCTGCTGTGATCATGGTTGTAGCCCAGCGCCTTGCGCGGTGCGTGTGTGAGAGCTGTAAGGAGGTTGTTGAAGTCCCCATCAAGGCTCTTCTTGACGTAGGATTCAAGGATGATGAGGCTTCGGGTATCACGGTTTACAAAGGTGCAGGGTGCAGCACTTGCGGCGGCACCGGGTACAAGGGACGAATTGCTCTCTACGAGGTCATGGTGGTCAACGACCATGTCAAGGAGATCATCCTCCAGGGCGGTACGACTTTTGAGATCAAGGAAGCGGCCATCCAGGGGGGCATGAAATCCCTTCGTATGAGTGGTCTGGAAAAGATCAAGGAAGGCATGACTACCATAGAGGAGATCCTCCGCGTGACCTTCGGGGACTGATCCCGATTTTTTAATGCGATGGTTTTTACCACGGAGTTGATGGAGACAGGCGGAGAAAAACTTCGATCTGGGGAAGGCATGGTTTCTGCAGATTGTGATGAGAGCCAGCTCACTCTATTTGGTTCCCTCCGTATCCGAAGCCTGTCACGCCAGCGGCGTGATGTCTCCAGTAAGTCACATTCTTGACGTGACGAACGAGTGGTGAAAAAGAATTGAGACCTTTTGCAGCGTTACTGGTTTTTCAGGCATGCTGCAAATATGGGGAGAAACTAATCCATGGACGAACCCACCACCAACGGCACCGAGGCGATTGACGATTCGCAAAAATCACCGGGTATCCACCAGCTCCTGAAATTCATGGTGGATAACGGGGCCAGCGATCTGCACATCACGCCGGGTACACCCCCGCAGCTCAGGATCGACGGCGCTCTCCGGCCTCTGAACGTTCCAACCCTCACTCCGCCCGAGACCAAAAAGATAGCCTACAGTCTACTTACCGATGCCCAGAAACACATTTTCGAGGAAGAAAAGGAGCTGGATTTTTCCTTCGGCGTTAAAGGGCTGTCTCGTTTTAGGGCCAACGTTTTCCAGACGAGGGGTTCCGTGGGGGCTGCCATCAGGACGATCCCCTTCGAGATCCTCACCTTTGAAAGTTTGAAACTGCCCAAGGTTGTGGCGGACCTGAACAAAAGGCCCAAAGGACTTATCCTTGTCACCGGCCCCACCGGGAGCGGAAAGTCCACGACCCTGGCGGCCATGATCGATAGTATCAACCGAACGAGGCACGAGCACATCATTACCATTGAAGATCCTATCGAATTCCTTCACCCCCACAAGAGCTGTGTGGTCAACCAGCGCGAGGTGGGGGCGGACACCTCCACCTTCAAGCGCGCTCTGAAATCCATCCTTCGCCAGGACCCTGATATCGTTCTCATCGGGGAGATGAGGGACCTCGAGACCATCGAAGCGGCTCTCTCCGTTGCCGAGACAGGGCACCTTGTCTTCGGGACACTTCACACAAACAACTGTGTCCAGACGATCAACAGGATCCTGGACGTTTTTCCGCCCTACCAGCAGCCGCAGATCAGGGCCCAGCTTTCCTTTGTCCTTGAGGGGGTCCTGTCCCAGACCCTGATCCCCAAGAAGGGCGGCGGACGATGCCTTGCCCTGGAGATCATGGTTCCCAATGCGGCAATCCGCAACCTCATCCGTGAGGACAAGGTGCACCAGATCTACTCCAGCATGCAGGTGGGGCAGAGCAAATACGGGATGCAGACCATGAATCAGTCCCTCCTGGATCTGCACCTCAAGGGGACAATCCCTATAGAAGAGGTGCTTGGCAGGACGACCAATCTCGAGGAGATGAGACAGATGTTGACCCAGGCAGGGATCAATATTGTATGATAAGAAGAGAGGTCAATCGGATGTCCAGCGATGAAGTTAACCTGGTGGTGAACTGGGAGGAGACCCATGCCTGAGTTCAATTGGGAAGCCACAAGCAGTACCGGAGACAAGAAAAAAGGCACCATGGAGGCTGCCAGTGCGGAAGCCATACACGCTGCTCTTCGCAGGCAGGGTCTGAACCCAACCAAGGTCAAGGCCAAACCCAAAGAGATCAAGATCAGCATTCCCGGGTTCTCGGATAAGGTAAAGGACAGGGACATCGTCATCTTTACCCGGCAGTTCGCCACCATGATCGACGCCGGGCTGCCCCTGGTCCAGTGTCTTGAGATTCTTTCCAGCCAGGCCGATAACAAGACCCTGGGCAAGACCCTGGAAACGGTTCAGAACGATGTCGAGGCCGGTGCCGCTTACGCCGAGGCCCTGGGAAAACATCCAAAAGTGTTTGATGAACTGTACGTCAATATGGTGGCCGCCGGCGAGACAGGCGGTATCCTGGACACGATCCTGAACCGGCTGGCCGCTTATATGGAAAAGGCCATGAAGCTGAAGAAGAAGGTCAAATCGGCCATGGTCTACCCCATCACCATCCTGACCGTCGCGGTGGGGGTCATTGCCATCCTCATGATCTTCGTTATTCCCAAGTTCGCCGATATGTTTACCGGCATGGGTGGCGAGCTGCCAGCGATCACGCAAATGGTCATCGACATGAGCAACTTTGCGGCCAGCTACAAGATACTCTTCATCATCGGGGGTTTTTTCGCATTCAGTTTCCTTTTCAGAACCTACTACGCCACAGATAATGGCAAGAGGAGGATGGACGGGATCTTCCTCAGGATGCCAGTTATGGGACCCCTTATCCGAAAGGTGTCAGTTGCAAAGTTCACGCGAACCCTGGGAACCATGCTGTCCTCCGGAGTCCCCCTGTTGGATGCCCTGGAGATCTGCGCCAAAACAGCAGGCAATAAAGTTGTGGAAGAGGCTGTTTTCAGCACCAGGACAAGCATCAGCGAGGGTAAGACCATCGCTGATCCTCTCGAGGAAACGGGGGTTTTTCCTCCCATGGTCGTGCAGATGATAAGCGTAGGAGAGGCTACCGGTGCGCTGGACGCTATGCTTAACAAGATCGCGGATTTTTATGATGACGAAGTGGATACGGCGGTAGAGGCCCTCACCTCTCTCATGGAACCTGTGATGATGGTATTTTTGGGCGGCGCCATCGGGTTTGTGGTCATCGCCATGTACCTGCCTATCTTCAAGATGGCCACCCTCGGGTAGCCGGATCTATGTTACCGGCTTCCGGGAGCCACCGTCCCCGAGCCACACTGGAACTTCCACTTTTTCTGAAGATCCTCATGATCTTCAGGGTGTCCACCGTCACTGTGCTGCTGAGTGTGACGGTGCTCATCCAGCTAAAGGGGAGCCAGGTTCTTTTCTTCGCTCCCCTCTTCACCATCTATCTGATCATCATCGCGGTCTACCTCCTGACCATCTTTTTCGCCACCATTTTCAACCAGGTCAGGAACCTGCCCCTCTTCGCTGTTTACCAGGTCGGGACCGACCTTTTCCTTTACACGCTCATTGTGTTCTTTACCGGAGGACACAGCAGTCCATTCCCCTTCCTCTATCTCTTTGCCATCCTCTGGGCCGCGCTGTCCCTGAGGGGAGGCGGTTACTGGACAGCATCCTTCTCTGCCATCCTCTACGGCGGCATTGTAGACCTTCAGTATTACCGGATCCTCATGCCGCCCTACAGCAGAGAGCTGACAGATATTCTCCTGGTGAACCCGTGGGATATTATCGGCAGGATATTCCTCCATATTGTCGCCTTTTACGCTGTGGCTTTCCTGGGACACCAGATCGGATACCGTTACCGCTCAGCCAGGGAAGAGCTCAGCGAGAAGACGGTGGATCTGGAAAAGCTTCAGTCCCTGAGCGACGTTGTTTTCGAGAGTATGACCAGCGGGATCGTTGTTCTTGATGAAAAGGGAATCATCCGCTCCATGAACTCAGCTTCGGCCCGGATGCTCGGGTTGGAGTGGCCGTCGGCAAAAGGTTTGACGACCTCCCAGATTTTTCATGGCATTCCCATGGAAACTCTCCTGGAAAAGGCCCCCTACAGTGGGCTTAACAGATGGGAGGGTTCCTTTACCGAAGAGGGCGGGCAGGATCGGATTCTTGGCCTCTCCATCTCACCCCTCCAGGAACCTGAGCTTGGATATGTGGTGATCTTCACGGACCTTACCGAGCTGAGGAAGATGGAAGACAAACTTCAAATCACAGAGAAGTTGTCGGCCGTAGGGCGGATGGCGGCAAGTATTGCCCACGAAATACGAAACCCCCTTGCTTCCATGAGCGGTTCCATCCAGATGCTGAAAAAGGACCTTGATCTGGACGGTGAAGATCTCAAGCTCATGAATATTATCCTGAAGGAGACAGAAAGACTCAACGTCCTGTTGGGGGACTTTCTTGCCTATGCCCGCCCGCCCGCCCCTCATTTCGAGGATGTAGATCTGCGCGAGATCATCGAGGACGCGGTGAGGCTCCTCCGTAACACCGCTTTGGAGTCTGAACTCAACCTCTTAACCATGCTGCCGGAGGAAAGGGCCATCCTCTCCGTTGATATGTCCCAGATACACCAGATCATCATGAACCTGGTGAAAAATTCCGCCGAGGCTATCGGCGGAAAAGGTGATATTGTCATTTCCCTCACCAGGTCTGGCAATAACCCTGAAGGGGACAGCATCCTCGCCGTGTCAGATAAGGGTCCCGGTATTCCAAAGGAGATCCTGCCCAGGATCTTCGAGCCGTTCATCACCTCCAAAGTAAGCGGTACAGGGCTGGGACTTGCCATCGTTTACCAGTTGGTGCAGATTCATAAAGGAACTGTGGAAATCCATTCGGAAGAGGGGCAGGGGACGACGGTATCCGTTCGCCTGGCTCCCTGGAGGGTTCGATGAAAGGCAGCAAAAAGGGACGGATCATGGTCGTGGATGACGAGCGGTCCATGAGGGAGATGCTTGAGATCTTTCTGGGCAGGGAGGGGTATGAGGTGGCGGGGTATTCCCTGGCTGGTGATGCCCTCGCTTGCCTTGTTGAGGACCAGGGTTTCGATCTTATTATCACCGATATCAACATGCCGGGACTCACCGGTCTGGATCTCCTGAAGTCTGTCAGCCAGTTGGAAAAGGATATCCCTGTCCTCATGATAACCGCGTACGGTTCTCCTGATTCGGCCGTTGAAGCCATGAAGCTCGGCGCGGTTGACTATATTACCAAGCCGTTCCGCATAGAGGAGATCAAGGCCCGCATCAGCGCCGCCGTGGAGCGCAGGAAACTGGCTGTGGAGAACGTTGAACTCCACCGTCTTCTCGATCAGCAGTTCGGGTTCGAGAACATTGTGGGTAAGAGTACGGGGATACAGAGGATATTTGAGATAATCCGCAGGGTCGGCCCCATGGACAGCACGGTGGTTGTCTCCGGTGACAGCGGAACGGGTAAAGAGCTCATAGCGAGGGCGCTTCATCACCACGCCGGGGGAAGGAAGGGGCCCTTCGTCTCGGTGAACTGCGGCGCCCTGGTGGAGACTCTTCTGGAGAGCGAACTGTTCGGCCATCGTAAAGGTTCCTTTACAGGAGCCGATTCCGACAGGCGCGGCCTGTTCGAGACCGCAACGGGAGGGACTCTGTTTTTAGACGAGATCACGGAGACCTCCACCAGCCTCCAGGTAAAGCTGCTTCGAGCAATTCAGGAGCGGGAGGTGGTCCCTGTGGGCGGCACAACGCCCGTCAATGTTGATGTAAGGATCATTGTAGCCACGAACCGTGATCTTGCCGGGGAGGTTGAGGCTGGCAGGTTTCGGGAGGACCTTTACTACAGGATCAACGTTATCCACATTCAGATCCCGCCCTTAAAGGAGCGCAGCGGAGATATTCCCCTGCTCGTGGAGCATTTCCTGGGTCGTCTGGGGGATCGCCAGGGAAGGACCTTTACCTCAGTCACACCCGAAACCATGAAGCGCCTCGTGGAGTACAGCTACCCCGGGAACGTGCGGGAACTGGAAAACATCGTGGAAAGGGCTGTTGCCCTGGGGGAAGGTGATTCCTTCACAATGGACCTTCTTCCAGATGAAGTGCTGCGGGCGCAGGCCAGCAGGAGCTACCCCGAAGTGCCGCTGGGGGAAGGGCAGGACCTCGATTCTCTTCTGGAAGATTACGAGAGACGGCTCATTGAATCAGCGATCGATCAGACAGGGGGGAACAGGACAAAGGCCGCTGAGGTCCTTGGAGTATCTTTCCGGTCCCTGCGCTACCGTCTCAAGAAATACGGTTGGGCCGATGAAGAGACGTAAGAGGACACCTTGCTGACACTTTTTGTCACCCGAAAAGCCCGGTTTCAATTGCCGGGCTTTTCTTTAATCGAAAAAAATTACATAATTACAGTGGTTTACAGTTGGTAAAGAAATTATTGGCATTTTTTTCGATTTGGCACGGCCTATGCAAAATACCGGGACAAGAAAACATTTAACCAACAAACCCTTGAAAATGGAGGAGAAAAAAATGTTAATGAAAATGAGAAGTACCCAAAAAGGTTTCACCCTGATCGAGCTGATGATCGTTGTGGCGATCATCGGCATCCTGGCGGCTATCGCCATCCCTAACTTCCTTGACCTGAAGGACAAGGCGATCTTCGGTACTGCCAAGGCCAACGTGGACGTCCTGCGCTCGGTGCTGGCCTCCTACGCTGCCGATTCCCCCACCAACAGGTATCCGACCGCACTCACTTACGCTGACCTCAGTACGCCGGGAGGACTCCTCCCTGAGGCGAACCTTCCCACCCAACTCACGGACGCCAAGTGGACTACCTTCTCTTATACCAGTCCTAACGGTACGAGCTTCAATATCGTAGTGACGGCGAACAACAGGGCCCCGGATCTGATTTACGGATCCCCCTCGGGCATTACGCCCAATGCCTATCCCCACTAATCACCTTCGGGTAGCGTGAGAGTAAATTGAAGGAAGGCGGCGGTCTATACCGCCGCCTTCCTTTTTTTTCAGGGGTTTTGCCATGGTAAAAGGACGGGGTGTTCCGGTTTTACTTCTTATATTCGTGCTGGTATTAAGACCCCATATGGCGGGTGGTGCCTACCCCTTTGCTCAGGGGCTTTTTCTGGTCCCGGTCCTTGTGGGGCTTGCCCTGCTTTTGCTTTCTTCGTTAGCGACCAAAGATATCCCTGAAGGGTACTTCCCGGTATTGCTCCTGCCCTGGAGCCTCCTGCTCTGGTCTCTTATCACTCTTTTCTGGGCGCCCGACCCGGGGCAGGGATTGAGGGAGATAATTGCTTTTTTTGGAAACCTTACTGTTTTTTTCATGACTTTTCTGCTCATACGTAAAGAGAAGGAATTTGAGATCGGATCGCTCCCTGTCCTTGGTTTAATTGTGACCCCTGTTCTTGCAAGCGCTTTTTACCAGCGGGTATTTGGCTTAGGGAAAATCCGTGAAACCCTTCGACATTTGGAGACTTCGGGCGAGGATGTGGTCGACCTGGCCCAGATCGTTAGCCAAAACAGGGTGTTCGCTGGTTTTCTCAACCCAAATATGTTGGCCGGATTTCTGGCCATTGGGGTTTGTTTAACCCTGGATCTACTTCTGACCGCCTCCGACAGGAGACGCTTTCTTTTTTTCACTTTTCTGACGGTGGCGCAGGGCGCGGTCCTTGTTCTTACCGGATCCATCGGTGGGAGTATGGTTGCTGTGGTCATGGCGGGGGGCGTTCTTTTAGTGCGGCGAAGGTTTAAGCTCAGGGAGATGGTTCTTGCCGGTGGGGTTGTCGTCCTGATAACGGCTGGACTTCTTGCCATTCGAGGGGAAAATTTCCTGTCTGGTCCTGAAAATTCAATCCTCCAGCGGGGTGGGTACATGGCCGCAGGAATCCGAATGGCGCTTATCCACCCGGTTCTGGGTTGGGGCTCAGGATCCAGTCCAGGAGCCCTCATGGGTTTTGTGGCCGAGGGAGTGAGGCCTGTGGCTGACCCTCACAACTTTCTGGTGCGGACCTGGATCTCCTGGGGACTGCCCGGGCTATTATTTCTGGTTGCTTTTCTGTCCCTGTGGCTTAAGTCTATCGTAGACTTCTTCAGGGTCAAGGGCGTTCGGATGGTTCCTCCGGGATATGCGGGCTTTGTTTTCGGGAGCATGGCCTTTTTAGGACATAGCCTGCTTGACATGGATTTTTTTGTACCCGAGACAGCGCTATTTGGATGGTGTGTCCTCGGGGCCGCCCTGGGATTGGCTGGCGCTAACGATAAGAGTGCCATTACCGGGAAAGCAGAATCCCATAACGGTTTCACTCTTACAATGGGCGCGGTAGCCCTGGTTATGGTCCTGCCCGTGTTCGTTTTTTTTCAGGGTGAATCCCTCGCTTTTCGCGCCGGCAAGGCCGTAGCGGAAGGTGAGTTTGAGGAGGGAGCTCACCTTTACAAAGACGCAAGGGCCATGCTTCCCATGAACGGGAGGTTCGCCCTCGATGAAGGTCGTGCCCGATATGCAGCAGGTGAGACGGATCTGGCCAATGAACTCTTCCGGAAGGCAGACTCCCTCATGCGGGCCAGTCCCTATCCATCCTGGGAAATAGGGCGTGCGGCCCAGACGGCTGGAAAATGGCAAGGTTCCATCCCTCCACTTGAAACGGCTCTTTTGAGATATAAAACCTCGCCGAGAATCAGGATCGATCTTGCGAGGGCGTACCTTAACCTGGGAGATTCCGGCCAGAGCTACAGGCTCCTTGAAGAGGTGCGGCGTATGTCAATGTTCGATCCACAGGCCCGGGATCTTGCCGATGAGATCCTTTCGAGAATGGATCTATGACCGGTACGGCCCAGCCGCTGGCAAAATCCACCGCATTCCTGCCAGAAAAGTCCTTGAGGGCGGTTGATGTCGCTCTGAGCTCCGCTGTGCTTCTCATCCCCTTCATCAGTTGGGGTGAAGTCCCGTGGCTCCTGGGCCCCTTTGTCCTTCTTGTCGCGGGTGTGCTCCTGGCTGTAATACGGGAAGGATCGATCAGAGGAAGTGTCCAGATCCCTGAGGCCCCTTTCTGGATCCCGCTTGCCATAGTGTTGGGCCTCTCCCTTAGCCATCTCGTCCGCACTCCGGTACCCTACAGCAGCTTCCTGTTCCTGGTCCACCTGGCCCTTGCGTCGGTATTTTTCTACCTTCTCTGGTCGCGGCCAAGGAAGGTGGCCGTTATGGCCATGGTCCTGGTGTGGACCGGCATCCTGGTGACCTGGGTCGCGGTCCAGGCACTGGTTCTGGGGATGCGTCCCCCTGCTGGTCCTTTCCCCAACCCCAACTATACAGCGACCGTTCTCCTGGTCTGTCTGGCCATGGCCCTGGGATCTCTCATGCCGTCCCGAGAGCGGAAATGGGAAACGGCTGTTATGTTGTCGGCGGCGATGCTCGGTTCCGTCGGCCTCATGCTCATCGGATCGCGATCGGGCGGGCTGGGGATGATCCTGCTGTGGGCGGGTTATCTCATCTTCAGGAGAGGGCACATGCGCTGGGTGGCGATACTGGTGATTGCCATGATCATCCTTCTTCCCAGCACGATCCGGCACCGGGTCACCGAAGGCTACAAGGCCGACCCACACGCCTTTTCCAGGCTCCTGATATGGGGATCGTCCCTCCGGATGGGTGCGGACCACCCTTTGATCGGTGTGGGCCCCAACCTTTTTTACGAATACGCCCCTGTTTACGCCTTTCCCACTGAGGAACTGCCGGTGCGCTATGGCCGGATCGCCAGAAAACCCCACAACGAATACCTGAGGAGCTGGGCCGAGGGGGGTGTCATCGGTGTGATCGGCTTGGGCTTGTTTCTTTTCATTACGCTGCGAATGATGCTCCATTCGATCAACCTAGGCAGACCGGGACCGGCCCTGGCGGTGGGTATCATCCTTTACCAGGCCCTTTTCCACGATATCACTGAGGTGTTTTCCCTCATGGTGCTCATGGCCTGGTGTCTCGCGCAGATAACCCCTGAAACTGACCGAACGGTAGAGTCTGGTAATGGACCAAGGCGCTTTATTCCTGTCGCCACAGGTGTGGTGATCCTTTGTTTTGCCCTCTGGCTCAACCTGGATCTGGCATCGAGAGCCTTCTGGTTCCAGGGCAAGAGACTTATGGACGTCGACCTGCCGGGTGCGCTCAAGGCGACGAAGGCTGCCACACTTATAAATCCCCTTCTCCCCGGCGCGTCGAGGGACCTGGCGCAGATCCGCCTGATGATGAGCGACCAGAACACCGATGAGCAGGAGTTGAGCCGGGTTTTGGCCGCCATTCTCAGGGCCCAGAGCCTCAACCGTCTGGACACCGTGCCCCCCAGACTGCAAGCTGCCATCTACATCAAAGCGGCCAGGCAGGGTGAAATGAAGGCTGCCGGGGCACTCGCCGCGGCTGCCGGGAAATTGAAGGAGGCTTCGCTTATTGAACCGCACAACGCGCTCATCTTGCTGAACATGGCTGAGGTGTATTGGGACCTCGGACAGCGTGAAAGGGCTCTGGACCTGCTGGATAATGCCCTGCGTGAAGAACCCAACTACCTTCAAGCCCACCGGACCAGGATATCCTGGTTGTCAAAACTGGATCCCGGCCGGATAACATGGGCCCAAAGCGAACTGGCAAAGGCAAAGGAAAGGGGGGCAGGGTATCGGCCCCAGGGCGATTATGAAGAGATAATACTAAGATAGTTTCGGGTTTCATGTTTCAGGTTTCAAGTTTGACAGGGTCGCAAAAAGTCCATCATTGGCTTTTTGCTCCTCGGAAAGCGAAAAGTGTCATTTTCCCTTTCCTTACAAATAAGTGACTTACACCCGCAGTCATTGATTTGGGCGCCCATACGGGGCGCTTTGCTGGACTTTTTGCGAGTCCATCAAGTTTTGGGCTTCAAAATACAATATCCAGGATCAAAGAACCAGGATCTAAAAATGTATCATCCTGGATTTTTTTATCTAAATGTACCAGATGTTCAGAAGAAAAGCGGACCCCCTCTTCCTTTTTATCCCGTTCCTTCCCTATCTACGCCCCCACCTCTGCAAGTAGAACATAACGGGGAACAGGAAAGCGGTTCCCAACATCTACAGGGTTCGGTTGCTGAAGGGGACGATCTCCAACAGCCAGGGCTCGCGGTAGTTGGGAGGCAAGGCTACGAGAGGGAAGAACTCCCAGGTCAGATAAGGGTAGAAAACCTTCATGGCCGCGATTCCGTCTGGTGCGTAGGTCTATTTGATGTTGTATTTTACCAGAGTCGAAGTTCTCCGTGGTAAGAGATGGCGGTGGTAAGGTTCACTCTATTCCCTTGTGCAGGAGGCGCCACAGCCTGTTTTCCATTGCCCCCAAAAGTGCTCTGGGCTGAATAGCGAACCGCCTGGCCTTGTAATAATATCTGAGGAACGCCCGGTCTAAAAGGTTTCGGTCGCGTCCCGTGAAATCCCGGAACACAGCGTTCACTTCTTCCCCCCGATGGCGGCCCACTTCTCCGGACCCCGTGAGCCCTTCGCTGTGAACCCTGAAAGCGGAAAGGAAATCCGGGATCCGTCTGGAGTTGGCACCCGCCGCATGCATCCTGTAAAAAAGGTCGTAATCCATGGCGTATCGGTAGAGTTTCAGGCCACCGATCCTGTGAAACAGATCAGTCCTCCAAAGGGCGGACTGCTGATGGATGATGATGTTGATCTCGTAGATGAAATCCCGGATGTCGAAATCGATTGTGTGCACACGTTTGGTGACTCGATCATCCACGTCCACTTCAACCTGATCGCCGTAGACGAGGTCGGTTTCGGGATCATCCATGAAAGCCCGGGCCATTTTATACAGAGCGCCGGGGAGGAGGAGGTCGTCGGAGTTGATCCACGTCATACAGGCGCCGGTGGCCTTACCTGCACCCTGGTTGATGGCGTCGCTCTGCCCGCGATCGGGTAAGGTATGCCAGTAGGCGAGGCGTCTTTCATATTTCCTGATGATGTCGACGCTGCCGTCGGTGGAACCGCCATCGATGACGATGTGTTCAAGGTTAGGATAGTCCTGGTTGTGGATGGAAAGGATGGTCCTCTCCAGAAAAGCGGCCTGATTGTAGGATGGAGTGATGACCGAGATCCTTGGCCACGCAGCGTCGGATTTAGGAGAAGCCTCCGGGTCGAAACGTGGTGATTTAATGAATTCCCTGATCTCGCGGGTGATCTTCCTGCTGACCGGTAGAAAATCCATCAGGGTGTATCCAGGCTTTCAATCTTCATGGACATTTTCATCCTTTCCAGGGTCTTGTCCAAAGGGTGAAGGGAACCAGCAGGACCGCAGTATAATCCGTTGGTTTGTGTTGGTGGAAAATGGACCGCAATGTGGCACTCACCACTTTTCACTTCTGCCACCGATAGTGACTATTTTTATGTTGGAAAGGTCAGTTTTGTCGGCTATACTACGAAAAATAGTCATAGTGCTGGTCTGTACCTTACCATGTTTCTTTTATATCTGACCCTGATGAGTGGATACGGAAGTATAAGGGAAAGATCGGAAGGCGGTCAACAACGTTACGGATTTTCGAGGTTCATGCATGTGCGGCATAGGGGGAATCTACCGCAGAGGTCAGATCCCGCCTGCCCACAGTTCCCTTCTGGAGGCTATGGCCGACGCCCTGGCTCACAGGGGACCTGATGGCCGAGGGACCTGGAGCGATCCTCCATCTGGCATCGGTTTGTGTCACACGAGACTGGCCGTTCTGGACCTCAGTCCCAGGGGCGCCCAACCCATGACCGATGTCGACGGCAGGGGATGGATCGTTTACAACGGTGAGGTTTATAACTATGGTGCGCTCCGGCAGGAACTTGAAGGGCTCGGCTGCCGGTTCATGAGCGAAACGGACTCTGAGGTGGTCCTTGTAGCCTGCCTTACCTGGGGCGTCGAGGAAGCCCTCGACAAGTTTTTGGGGATGTTCGCCTTTGCTCTCTGGATCCCCGGAGAATCGGCCCTCTACCTTGTACGTGACCGGATGGGAATCAAGCCTCTCTATTACGGGTGGGCCGGTGATGACCTGGTCTTCGGTTCCGAGTTAAAGGCCCTTTGTGTTCATCCAGGTTTTACCAGGACAGTAGACCCCAGAGCTCTTGAGCTGTTCCTCATGCTCCAGTATATCCCCTCTCCCGGAACGATCTATACCGATGCCCGCAAGCTGCCGCCAGGTCATTTCATACGGCTGGATCCGGAAGGGGAGACTCTGGTGGCCTGGTGGGACCCCTATCATGTCCATAATGAGACTGAGTGGATGGGAAGCGGATCTGCCGTTCTGGAACTGTCCGGGCTCCTGGACGATTCGGTGCATCGCCGTCTTGTGTCGGACGTTCCACTTGGAGCCTTTCTGTCCGGGGGGATGGACTCGGGACTGGTGGTCGCCGCCATGGGCAGAACGGGAGTGAGTTCTCCCTCCACCTTCACTGTTTCCTACGCTGAGGACGATTACGATGAAGGGCCCATGGCTGCGGATGTGGCCGGATATCTGGGCACCAGGCACCACCAGGTGAAGATCGACAGCCGCACTCTCCTTGACCGGATATTTGATCTCCCACAGATCTTCGATGAGCCTCTCAGCGATCCGTCGGCCCTCCCCATGATCGTGCTGTCACGCCTCGCCCGTGAGCACGTCACCGTTATTCTCAGCGGTGACGGCGGGGATGAACTCTTCGGCGGTTATGACAGGTACCGGGCCGTTGACGGCTACCTGAACCGTTTTGCCGGTTTATCTCCATTCATAAGGCGGTCTGCCGCCGCCATCATGGCCGGGATCCCCTCAAGGTCCCTGGCCCGAGCCAACAGTTTCCTGAAGAAGGTATCCGGTAGGGCTCCCGTGGAGAATTTCCCGGGAAAGTGGGAAAAACTCCTCAAGCTTATCGTTCAAAATGACCCTGCCTCAGCCTACCAGACATCCATCGGGATATTTTCGGCCGCCGAAGCCGGTGAGGCCCTCGGAGGACAAAAAGTTCCCGCCCTTCCGGACGCTTTCCTGTCATGCCTTAACGGGCCATCCAATAGTTCGTTCATACGCCGGATGATGGATCTGGACACCAGGACCTTTCTCGCCGATGACGTTCTGGCCAAAGTGGACAGGGCCAGCATGGCATCAGGACTGGAGGTCAGGGTTCCTCTCCTGGATCACAGGATTGTCCAGTGGAGCAGGAGGGTGGATGATGAAGACCTGTTTGAGGGGAGTCAAGGCAAGGCGCCCCTCAGGCGGTTGGCCCGGAGGGACCTTCCCGCGCATATTGCCAACCGGCCGAAGATGGGTTTCACGATGCCCCTGGATTCATGGCTGCGAGGGGAGCTTCGGGAGCTAATTAATCAGTATCTGGGAACAGGTTCGAGGGTGCTGGAGAACTATTTTGATCTTGGTTATGTGAACCGGCTGGTACGGGAGCACCTGACAGGTCAGAGCAACCATCACGAAAAACTCTGGAACCTCCTCGTTTTCGCACTGTGGGAAGAAAAGTGGAAACCGGCAGCCGCATAGGGGTTCTTCATGTCATCAGCGGCCTTGGTCTGGGAGGAGCCGAGAGGATGCTCGTGTGGTCAGCCAGATATCACGACCGGAACCTGATCAGGATGGGTGTGGTAAGCCTCATGTCCGGTGGTGAACTTGCCGACGAGATCCTCAGGGAGGATGTTGAGGTATATGAACTGGGACAGGCCAGGGGCAGGCTATCACCCTCCTCCTTTACCAGACTGATGAACATTACCAAGGAGTTTGATCCCCAGGTCATTCAGGGGCACATGTATCACTCCAACCTTCTGGTGCGGATCGCGGGCGGGTTGAGACGACAGACAAGGGTGTTGAGCACGAGACATATTGATCTTGCTTCCCCTGCCAGACGGTTCATAAACGGGGCCACCGGGTTTTTAAACGACGGCACCCTTGTTTTCTCCCAGAAGGTGCTCGATGAGGAAAGAAAGGAGAACCTGTTTCGACGCTCCATAAAATTAGTTCAGTACGGGGTCGAGATACCGGATCGTCAAGACGCTGATCGCGAGCCGGGAGAGGCGTTGGAGGACGAGGGAAGGGGCGAACTGAGAGAGGACCTGAAAATCCCCCCGGATGCTTTTGTCTGGACGGCAGTGGGCCGGCTATCAAGGCAGAAGGGTTTTGCCTGTCTGATCGATGCTTTTTCCAAAATAGAGAACCTCGGTGAGGGCTCCTTCCTGCTCATCGTAGGTGATGGAGAGGACAGGGGAATGCTGGAGGACCGGGCAAGGGAGAAAGGGGTAGACCAAAGGGTTATCTTCGCCGGGTTCAGGCCTGATACGATGCCCCTTCTGGGCATTTCCGATGCTTTCGTCCTGTCGTCCCTGTGGGAGGGAGGTCCTCTGGTGATCCTGGAGGCTATGGCCGCCGGTCTTCCCGTTGTATCAACGCGGGTCGGGGATGCTGCATCCATGGTGACGGAAGGTGTGACCGGCACCCTGGTGGAACCAGGGGATGCCGGACAGCTTGCCGAGGCCATGAACCAGGTCCAGAGTATGGGGTCTGACATCCGTGAGTGGGGCCTCAGGGGGCGCCGCAGGGTTGAGGAACATTATGATTTCAGGCGTGTGCAAGGGGAGATGGAAACCTACTATCAGGAGCTTGCCGGTGTCACCGGGCCGGTACAGAAACGGGGGATCAGTCCTGGATGATTATTAAATACACCTTCACCTTTATCGTTTCTCTGGGCGCCGTTCTTGCTCTCACGCCATGGATGGCAAGGACTGCCAAAGACATCGGGATCGTTGACAGACCGGACGGAGATTTGAAAAATCATCCTGAACCCGTACCCTACATGGGGGGGCTTGCCGTTTTCGTGGCATTTCTTATTGGCTTTTCTCTCTTCTACGAACTGGACAAGCAGATGCTTGCCATATTGCTGGGAGGAACCCTTATCGTGCTCCTGGGTTTTTTAGACGATATCGGGAACCTGGGGCCCGCCACCAAACTTCTGGGACAGGTTCTTGCGGTCCTCATCGTAATGAAGGCGGGTATAGCCATCAAGATAGTCTTCCTTCCTCTTTATATTACATATCCGCTGTCTTTCCTCTGGCTCATGGGGATGACCAACGCCTTTAACATTATCGACATCATGGACGGCCTCTCCTCGGGCGTGGGCGCGATAGCATGTGTCTTCCTCTTCATCGTGGCACTTTCCTCGGGACAGGCAGGTGTAGCCCAAATGGTCCTTGCTCTCATGGGCGCACTCATCGGTTTCCTCAGGTTCAATTATCACCCGGCCAGAATATATCTGGGTGATGCCGGCAGTTTGTTCATCGGTTTCATGCTGGGTGCTCTGGGAATGGTGGGGATATATGCCAGAGTGAACCCCGTGGCTGTTTTAGCTCCCATATTCATTCTGGGGGTGCCTGTTTTCGACACCCTTTTTGTCATGATGGTTCGGTGGAAGCGCGGGCTTAATCCTCTGAAGGGGAGCCCGGACCACTTTGCCCTGCGGCTCCGGAGGTGGCGCCTTACAGTGTCTCAGACAGTTATTTTGAGTTACGGGGTCTCATTTTTAATGGGAACTGTAGCTTTGATCATGGTGTACGGTAATGAACAGACCGCTGTCGGCGCTCTGCTTACAGTAAGCCTTGGCATGATGCTGTCGGCCCTGTGGTTGTGGAAGATAGACGGAAACCTTTAACGTTTGACAGGGTCGCAAAAAGTCCGATCCGGGACTTTTTGCTCCACGGAAAGGGAAAAGCGTCGTTTTCCCTTTCCTCACAGATCAATGACTTACGGTGTAAGTCATTGATCCGGGCGCCCCGCGTGGGGCGCGTTGATGACTTTTTGCGAAGTCATCAACGTTTAGGAGGAATGATCCTGTCTGTGGATGATAGCAGCCGCCAAAAGTTAAGGAGTTTTTCCAGCCCGGTAGTCCTGGCCGCCCTTATCCTCCTACTCCTTGTAGTGGGAAAGGAGGTCATGTTCCCGGTGAGGGTCATGGTGTGGCACGTTAGTGCCCTCTTGTGGTGGTTGACCGTCTCGGCTGCCTGTCTGGGGCAGGGTGCCTTTTGGTTCAAGGTGCTGGGGGGTGAAAAGCTGTTACTGCCTCCGGGTATGGTCATCAGCGTCATTATGGGGCTCGGTCTGGGGGCCATGTCGATGGAAGTTCTGGTATTGGCCGCATTGGGGCTCATGAACACACCCGCTCTGACGATACTGGTTCTCCTGGTCCTCATCCAGTCAATGCTTTTCGGAAGAAAGTTCGTATTTGCAGCTGTTAGAAGCGCGTCGCGGGACGCTTCCCGGCGGGCAAAGGAGGCTGTCCTTCCCCTTGGGATGGTCCTTATTTCCGCTGTGATCTCCTTTCCAATTGTCCTGGTGCCTACAAGGGCTTTCGACGCCCTGAGTTATCATCTCGAGGTGCCGCTTCGTTTTCTCCAGGCTGGCGGTATGGTCAACATTCCCGAGAACCTCTACTCCTATTCACCACTCCTGACCCAGATGCTTTACGGACTGGGGATGGGACTTGTGGGTGCTGATCTTGCCGGTCTTTTTTATTACCTGTTTTTTATCCTTACTATCTGGACGATCTGGAGCGGTGGCGAAAAACTTTTCGGCAACCTGGGGGCCGCCTGGGCTGCGGCTCTCCTGGCGCTTACCCCCGTATTCCTGGTGGAGGTTCCCCAGACCGGCGCCGACTGGTCCATGACCTTTTTCCTGCTTGCGGCCCTGTTCCTGGTCACTCGCGAGGAACGGGACGTAAAGCAAATGGTCCTGGCCGGGATCCTGGCAGGGATGGCGGCGGGCTGTCGCCATCAGGCGCTGGGCTATGCCATTGTCCTGATCCCCGCAGCCGGTCTCGCTACGGATCTTTTCAAAAGACGTACCGGTATTATAAGATGTTGGTCAGTTTTCGTGCTGTCTTCAATGGTTTCAACGGCTCCGTGGTACCTGAAAAACCTGGTCCAGACCGGCGACCCCCTCTACCCGCTTCTAAGTTCCATAACAGGAAAACTTGGCCACAACATTGACTTCGTGGATTCCTTTGTAGGTTCAAGGTCCACAGATCTTCTCTGGTCCTGGATAATGGTGCCCTACCAGGCTACCTTCGATCCGATGAGGCTGAGCATGACCGCTACTATCGGGATCCTGCCCATCGCCCTCGTCTTGCTGCTGCCGTTTGTTAAAAAGAAACAAGGTGGCAGTGCCTTTCTTCTGCTCTGGGTTCTGCTGTCTTTTGTCGCGTGGCACCTGACTTTCCGAACTTTCCGTTACGCCATGCCGATGATGGTCGTGGGCTATCTCTGGCTGGGTGCGCTCCTTGCCCACATTGCCCGTGGAAATGGTTTCAGGGCGAATGTTTTGAAGGTTGTTGTTTCCGTTTCCCTTATCGCCAATGCAGGGGTGTTTCTGGGACTTTTCGATTACACAAATAAAAGCATAGATGCCGCCCTGGGAACCAGGTCTCCCGAGCGGTACCTCACGGAGACATATGAGATCTATCCGGCCATAAATTTCCTGAACCGGATCGATCCGCCGCCTGGCAGGGTTCTTTTTCTCGGTGAAATGAGGGGGTTTTATTCAAGATTTTCCAGGGAAGTGCCGTCCCACAACGCTCCCAACCGTCTCCTGGAAATGGTTAAACGGGGTGAATACCCCGAGCAAATGGTACAGGAACTCAAGAATGCCGGGTTTACCCACATCCTCTTTAACCCCGCGGAGTGGGAGAGAATGGCCTACGGGAACCGGAACGCCCCGCTGTGGGTACTCACGGCTCTGGAAAAAGAGGCACTTGATTCCATGTTAAGGGGGCAGACGGACCGTGTCTTCGCCGCCAACGGGGTCAGTGTTTACAGGATCCGAAATGAGTATTGATCCTGTCATCCTTGCCTTGCTGGCTTCCAGGACGATGGAGTCCCTGTGGGGCCTTTGAGCGCCTACCTGTGGTGGATCGTCATTCTGGCTGTGTCATGGGGTCAGGGGGCACTCCTGCTGCGTGTATTGTATTCTGAAGGTCCGAAGGGCGAACGTGAAATGAGGCCAGCTCTGGTCATCGGACTGGGTCTGGGAGCCCTGTCTCTGGAGATATTTCTTCTGGGGCTGGCCGGGTTTTATAATACGCAGGCCATTACCGCTCTGGTCCTTGCAGTCCTGGTCGCCGTTGCGCCTGTCCTGAGGAAGGATATCGTCCGTATCCTCCCCGGAGTCACGCCCGGGGTCCAGAAGTTCGGTCCCGGAACAAGGATCCCTCTTATCCTGATAAGTATCGCCGGCCTCGTTAACCTCCTGTTTACACTCGTTCCCCCGGTTTTTTTCGATGCCATGACATATCACCTGGAACTGCCCTCCCGTTACCTTTTGGAGGGCAAGGTATTTCACGTATCCGAAAACCTGTATTCCGGTTATCCCCAGATAGCCGAGATCCTTTTCGGGGCCGGGATGGCCCTTGACGGTCTTGACCTGGCGGGAATGATCTCTATGACTTTCCTTCTCCTTACCATTCTCCTTCTGTGGGAATGGGGGAAGGAACGGTTCGGGGAAGCGGGAACGGCCTGGGGCATCGCCCTCCTGGTCCTGACACCCCCTCTCATGGTCATTGCGGGGTTCTTTGAGAACGACTGGGCCGCCGCGTTCTTTACGCTTGCGACCCTTGCCATCCTTGCTGAAGGGGATCGAAGACCGGCGAGCATGGTGCTGGCAGGCTGCATGGCCGGCTTGGCCACTGGCTGCAAATACAATGCCCTGGCTTTCGCTCTGGCCGCTCCCCTGGCTGCGGGGATCTGGGACGACCTCAGGGAAAAGAGGGGCCTCCATTCAGTTCCATGGGGGATCTTCCTCTTGTCCGCCCTGGTTGTGGTCTCCCCCTGGTACCTGAAGAACCTCCTTTTTACAGGTGATCCCCTCTATCCTCTTCTCGCGGGATTTGCCGGGAAGGTCCCTGGCCTTAAGATCCTTGCGGCCGACACGCATTACCATACTATTTCCATTAAGGATATCTGGACATGGGCCCTTGTTCCCTACTTCGCTGTGTTCAAACCCTGGAGCTTGCAGTTCCCCATGTCTATCGGTAGGCTCCCCGTGGTGCTTTTACTGACCCTGCCTTGGCTCAAGGGCAGCCGGACCGGGAACAGGTTTCTCGGTACCTGGGCCCTGCTTTTCTTCGTGGCCTGGTACTTCTCTTTCAGATCTGGACGGTTTCTGATCCCTCTGCTGGCTGTCGCGTTCCTTTATATGGGTACCGGTTTTGCGCGTGTCCTGGCAGTTGATTCAATCTGGAGCAGACTCTTGAAGGCGTTCGCTGTTATCATGCTGCTGGCCAACGTGTGGATTTTCCTTGATTTCGACGCCGGGTACGCTAACCGGGCCGGGATCGCTTTCGGGATGACGAAGGATAAGGAATACCTTTCCAGTAACTATCCCCTGTACCCTGCCATTAATTATCTAAACAACCTCGACCCGCAGCCGGGCAAGGTCCTTTTTTTGGGGGAAATGAAGGGTTTCTACTCCAACTTTTCCAGGGAGGTTGCCACTTTCGAAATGCCGCATAGGCTCATTGAAATGGTAAAGGACGGCAGGACATCGAATGAAATGGCGAATGAGCTTTCCAGGGCCGGATTCACCCACATCCTTTTCAACACCTGGGAAATGAAAAGGCTTGCGGCAAAGTCTCCTTTCCTGAGGATCGATGATGAGGCGGCATCCATGTTGACCCGGTTCCTGTCCGACCAGGCTGATATCGCGTTCGAGGAGAAAGGGATATATGTCTTTACCCTCCGCTAACTCCCGTGCCCCGGTCGTCATTATCGGGGCAGGCTTAGCCGGGCTGGCGGCGGGACGCGTTCTCGGTGCCGCTGGCGCGGACTACCTTATTGTGGAGGCCGCAGACCGTCCTGGCGGCCTGTGCCGTACCGAGGTGGTGGACGGTTTCACCTTCGACTACACCGGGCACCTTCTGCATTTAAGGGAGGGGGAGTCCAGGGACCTTATCCTTGAGCTGATCGGGGATGGTCTTGTAGAGCAAAACCGGAAGGCTTCCGTATATGTGGAAGGGGTTTTTGTGGATTATCCCATCCAGGCCCATTTCGGTAAATTGCCGGCCCCTTTCGCCGGGAAGTGCCTGGAGGAGCTTCTGGTAGCTGCTGATGGGACGGTTTCCGGGGAGATATTTTTTGACCAGTGGGCGGAAAAACGGTTCGGTAAAACCCTGGCCAGGCTTTTCATGATCCCCTACAACGCCAAGCTCAACGTTCATCCCCTGGAAGAGATGGAGATCTCCTGGACATCCTGGTCGGTGCCTGTTCCCACAGCCCGGGAACTCAGGGCCATCGCACGGGGGGAAACTCCTCCTGCCTACGGTTACAACGCCACCTTTTTCTATCCCCGCAAGGAAGGCATAGAGATCCTGCCCCGCAGCCTGGCCCGTGGTCAGGAGACCTTCATTCTCAACGGTACGAAAGTTGACCGGGTGAACGCTTTTGCCCAAACGGTGACCCTGGATAGGGGTGAGGTACTTCCCTTCAGCTCTCTCATAAGCACCGTGCCTCTTCCGGGGCTCCTGGAAATAACTGAGGGCCTGAACAGTTCTCTGGCCCGATCCGCCGGGAGCCTCAGGTATAGTTCGGTCCTCGGGATCTGCATGGGTCTCGACGGTCCTGTCAACACCCAGGATCATTGGGTCTACTTCCCCGATGAGCGTCTGCCTTTTTACCGCGTGGGTTTCCCCACGAACTTTTCCGCCAGGGTCGCGCCTTCAGGCTGTGGTTCCCTTTACGCCGAGGTGGCTTATATCCCGGGTTCACCCCCGGATGCGGACCGGGTTGCTGATAAAGTTCTCGAGACCCTGGCCGATACGGGGCTCATTGATCGGTCCACCAGGGTTGCGGCCAGAGTTGATCAGGAAATGCCCTGTGCCTACGTTTTTCATGACCTTTACAGAGCCAACCATCTCGATGCCATTCTTGGGTCATTGGGTGAAAAAGGTATTCGATCCGTGGGGCGTTACGGGGCCTGGGAGTACTCTGCCATGCAGGATGCGGTTCAGTGGGGGCTTAACGCTGCCAGGGGGGTCCTGGGATGAGCCGGATCCCTGTGGTACACGTTATAACCAAACTGGAGTTCGGCGGCGCCCAGCAGAACACCCTGTATACAGTAGCTTCTCTGGATCGGGAGCGCTTCGAACCGGTTCTCATGACGGGCCCCGGTGGTTATCTCATGCCTGAGGCCCTGGACCTGGACCTGGACCTGAGGGTTGTGTCCAACATGGAGCGTGCCCTGAGACCGGGTGTCGATGGGGCGGCCTACAGGGAATTGGGCAAACTTCTCGAACCCTACCGGGGCCGACCGGCTATCGTTCACACTCACAGCTCCAAGGCGGGCATCCTGGGCCGCTGGGCTGCCCGTAAGAACCGTGTCCCGGTTATCATCCACTCCATCCACGGGTTCGGTTTCACCCCGGCACAAAGTCCTCCAAAACGATTTCTCTTCCAGACGGCAGAGCGTCTTACCTCCCGCATCACCGATCATTTTATCGCCGTGTCCGAATCCAACCGTAAAGATGGGGCACGCCTGGGTCTTTTCAGCCCGGAGCGGTGCACCCTTATCAGATCGGGTTTCGACCTTGACCGGTTCCTCCGTGCCCAACCGGTCAAGCCCGATCTCCTTCTTGATCTGGGTATCCCTCACGGATCACCCCTCGTTCTCATGGTTGCCTGTTTAAAGCCCCAGAAGGCTCCCCTCGATTTTGTCAATCTGGCTGCCCTGGTGCATCGTGACTTTCCGGAAGTCAGATTCCTGCTTGCAGGTGACGGGGAACTGAGAGGAACCCTTCTTGCAGAGGTGGACCGCCTGGGGCTGAAAGGTGTTTTTATAGCTCCGGGATGGCGTGAGGATATTCCCGAGCTCATGAAGAGCAGCCGCGTCGTTGTCCTTACCTCGAGATGGGAGGGGCTCCCGAGGGTGATACCCCAGGCCAAGGCGGCTGCCCGTCCGGTAGTAGCTGCCGCCGTTGACGGTTCCGTTGAGGCCATAAGGGAAGGTGTGGACGGGTACCTCTGCCCCCCCGGGGATGTGGACTCCATGGCCCAAAGGGTGATCTGTCTCCTGAAAGACCAGGGCCTGGCCGATCGCATGGGCCGGGAAGGGAACCGGGTAGTGGACGAATGGGACCAGGACCAGATGGTGAGGAAGCAGGAGGAGCTCTACGAGCGACTCCTCAGAGAAAAGAACATATGGTGAACAGTGAATAGTGAAAAGTGAACGGTCAAGACATGTATTGACGAGGAGTTATTAAGATCAGGTTGTTTTAGATTAACACTCTTCACACTTCACGGTTCACTATTCACAGCAACTTTGGAGATCTGAAATATGAGATATTATTCTACTAAAGGATCCCGACAATGAGCATACAGTTCCAGATAGTGATATTCGCCTTCCCATTCGGGGCCATCATGGGCAGTTTCGCCAATGTTCTCATCCACCGGCTGCCCATGAGCCTGTCCATTGTATCTCCCGGTTCACGGTGCCCGTCTTGCGGTAGTGGGATCAGGTGGTCCGACAACATCCCCATCCTCAGCTATTTCATCCTGGGAGGGCGCTGCCGTATCTGCAAGACGACCATCTCACCGAGGTACCCTCTTGTGGAGGCCTTGAGCGGCCTATTGTTCGCGGCCGTGGGCATGAGATTCGGGATCCCGGCGGCAACTGTCCCGTTGGCTCTGCTGGAAACTGTCTTGTTGGTTCTGGCGGCAACTGTCCCGCTGGCTCTGTTCGTCTGGGCCCTTGTGGTCATCACTTTCATAGATCTTGACCACCGCATCATACCTGACGTCATCTCTGGGCCCGGAACCATACTTGGTCTCGCTTGCAGTTTTCTCCCGGGTTTTCCCCGGCCGATGGATTCGGTGGCGGGTGTGGGCATAGGGGCCGGGTTCCTTTTCCTCGTCCTTTATGCCTACGAGAAGATCATGGGAGAGGAGGGGATGGGGTTGGGAGATGTCAAGCTCCTTGCCATGATTGGTGCGTTCCTGGGCTGGCAGGCCCTTCCGGTCACGATACTGGTCTCTTCCTTGTCCGGCAGCGTTGTGGGTGTGGGGTATGCCCTTGTAAAGGGTGAATCGGTGAGAAAATTCCCGGTTCCCTTCGGCCCCTTTCTGGCCCTCGGGGCCCTTGTTCACCTTTTCTTCGGAGTCCAGCTGATACAATGGTATCTGGGAAAACTGTCATAAAAGGCCTGGGTTTCGGGCGCCAGCGCGGACTGAGGTTCGAGATCATGTTCAGCCTCGGACTGATCATGTTCAGCGGCGTAGTTATTCTGGGGGCCACAGCCCTGAGGGCGGCTGAGAAAACGATCCTCCTTCAAAAACTCGAATCCCTTACCCAGGTCACCCGTGCTGTGCAGCTGGGACTTTCCGGCTGGTGGAACCAGGAAGGCCCTTCGCGGAATCTGCAGGTGATCCTGAACCAGACCACGGCAGGCCTTGGTATCACCTCTTTCAAGGTCGCTGACCTGGAAGGCCGCCTTCTAGCGGGGATCCGTGAAAGTGATACCGGTACTACATCGGATCCTTTCCTCATCCGTGCCCTGGAAACGAGATCGATCGTGGTGCCGGGTCAGATCACAGGAAAGCTTCCGAAATCGGCCAGCGGTTCATGGACTTTTGCCGCTCCGGTGTTCAAGGATGGGGTCATGATGGGTGCCTTTTTGGTCACCTATCCCCTGGAAAATCTGGGGGTCGTTCTGAAGCTCCACCGTAAGCTCGTTTATACCTTCGCCTTAATAGACGGCCTCATGATCGTCCTGTTCGGATGGTGGCTTATCGGGAGGGTTGCCATAAATCCCATAATTCGCATCTCCAGAGGGGCTGAGGCTCTGGCGGCAGGAGAATATGACACGAGGGTCCAGGTTCAGGGGGCCAGGGAGATCGAGGCTCTGGCCGCGGTTTTTAACTCCATGGCAGAGAGGGTTCAGGCAGCGGTCTATAAACAGGACGAGCACCTGGCTGCCATCGAGCGCACCAACTGGGAGCTCATGTCCACCCAGAGGGAGATGGTCCGGGTGGAAAAGCTTGCCTCCGTGGGGCAGTTGGCGGCCGGGGTGGCCCATGAGATCGGCAACCCCCTCTCGGCTATTCTGGGTTACGCCTCCATCCTCCTGAGGGAAGAGAAGGATCCCGAGGCCCAGCAGTATCTCGGCTATATTGAGAAGGAGACGGAGAGGATCCAGAGGATCATCAGCGGTCTTCTTGAGTTCTCCCGTCCCAGGGATTCCCATGTGGAGATCCTGAGTGTTAACGAAATTGTCAAAAGCACCATCGATCTGGTGACTCCCCAGCAGATCTTCAGGAATATGGTGGTTAAAACGATCCTGTCCGATCAGGATCCTCTGGTCAGCGGAGACAGCCATCAGCTCCAGCAGATCCTCATCAACATCCTCCTTAACGCGGCCCAGGCCGTGGAAGGGGAGGGTCACCTGGAGGTGCGGACAAGGTCCACGGTGCTCCAGGCAGGTGAAGGTGCCGTTCCCAGGAGGAGGGCCGCTGATTTCCGGAAGAGGGTCACCGATCCCCTGAACGAAGACTACGTGGCTATGAGACGCTCTTTCCCCGATGCTCCTCTGCTCAAGGAAGGGGATCGCGCGGTAGCCATTTCGATCAGGGATTCAGGGGGCGGCGTTCCCCCCGAGATCGCAGACAAGATATTCGATCCGTTTTTCACCACCAAGGGACCGGGTGAGGGCACAGGCCTGGGACTTGCCATCGCCCACGGCATCGTCGAGGCCCACGGGGGACGGCTCTGTCTGGAGAACCCGGAGGAGGGCGGCGCGATGTTCACGGTGCTGTTGCCGGAGAAAAGCAGTGAACAGTGAATGGTGAACAGTGAACGGTAACAGCGGAAAAGTTTTAGTGTTTATTCGGTTCATTTTTCACGATTCACGATTCACCTGTTATTTTGAATTTTGAAACTGAACTCACAGGACGGTGATTTATGGAGCTACACAAGATATTAGTTGTCGATGACGAGGAGAGTGTCCGTTCCATGGTGGCGGTTCTCCTCCAGAAGGAGGGTTACCAGGTCAGCAGCGCCCAGGGTGGAAGTGAAGCCCTGGAGCTTCTGGGAGAACAACCTTTCGACCTGGTCATTTCCGACATTCGCATGCCCCGCATGGATGGGCTGCAGCTGCTCGAACGTATCCATGCCCTCTACCCCGATATCACGGTCATCATGATGTCGGCCTTCGGAACGGTGGACCTTGCCGTGGAGGCCATGAAAAGGGGCGCATACGATTACATCAGCAAGCCGTTCAAGCCTGATGAGATTCTTCTGGCTCTCAGGAAAGCTCAGGAGCGGGAGGGGCTTCGGAGGGAGAATACCCGCCTCAAGGAGGAGGTTGGTGAGCGGTTCAGCCTCGAGGGGATCGTGGCTCGCAGCCCCTCCATGGTGAAAATCATGGAGTCTGTGCGCAAGGTCGCCGGTTACAGAAGCCATGTGCTGGTGACGGGGGAGAGCGGGACCGGCAAGGAGGTCCTTGCCAGGGCCGTTCACAACCTGAGCCCATGGAAGGATGACCCCTTCGTCGCCGTTAACTGCGGTGCCATTCCTGCCACACTCATGGAGAGCGAGTTTTTCGGGCATGCCCGGGGAGCCTTCACCGATGCCGTAACGGACAAGGCCGGCCTCTTCGAGGAAGCCAGCGGAGGTACTCTGTTTTTAGATGAGATCGGCGACCTGCCCCTGGAGCTGCAGGTCAAGTTCCTCCGCGCCATCCAGGAGGGCGAGGTGAGGAGGGTGGGGGATAATACGGCTATCGAAGTCGATGTGAGGATCATCGCCGCTACCGCAGTGGAGTTGTCAAAGGCGGTCCGGGAGGGCCGGTTCAGGGAAGATCTTTTCTACAGGCTCAACGTTGTGCCGATCCAGATCCCGCCCCTGAGGCAGCGCCCCGAGGATATCTATCCCCTGGCCGATCACCTGCTCTATCGCATATCCATGCGCCTGGGTGGCGGACAGCGGAACCTTTCCCCGGATGGGATGAAGGCCCTGCTGAAGTATCCATGGCCCGGAAACGTCCGGGAAATGGAGAACCTGTTCGAACGGGCGTCGATCCTTGCCGATTCCACCACCCTGGAGCTGGAGGACATCCTGCCCCTGCTGGCCGAAATGGAGACAGGAGAAGAGACGAGCCTTTCACCCGACGAGTTGTCCATTAAGATCGCCTCTCGTCACATGGAAAAGAGGCTCATTGTAAAAGCCCTGAAAAAGACCCAGTACAACAGGAGCCAGGCAGCCCGCCTCCTGGAGATCAGCCACAGAGCACTGCTGTACAAGATCAAGGATTACGAGATAGAGGTACCTAAGTGACAGAATGTAGAACGCAGAATGTAGAACGCAGAATAAACGGATCACGGTTCACTGTTCACGTAATAGTTATTCGCTTGCTATGAAAAAAGTGCGTCATTAAAGTTTGGCTTGGCGTAAATATCCTTTATTAAAGGTGGGTTATCCATGGTACGGCTCTTGCTTTACCAGTGGCATGGAGGAAACATGAAGAATCGGTTTTCCAAAAATGAAAAGGGATTTACGCTGGTGGAGTTGATGCTGGCTGTTTCCATCAGTCTCATCATCACCTCTATAGCTGTCTACAACCTTCTGGGGGACCTTCCCAAGTACCGCCTCAGGGCAACCGCCAACAAGGTCGCTGCCACATTGCAGTACCTTAAGGTAAGAGCTGTGGCCACAAACAAGATGGCCTGGATAAATGTCAACTACGACACGGCGGGCAGCCACTATTTCACGGGGTTCGTTGACGAAGCGCCCTACAACACCGCAGACAACCCGGCTGACTATAACGCTGCAGGTATCGACCTTCCTGACATCGTGGGTTCCACCCCCTGTTTCAAACTGCCGGTCAACGTCAGCTTCGGCTTTCCCGATGGTTTCACCTCCGGGGCGGGACCGGACGGCACAGCCTTCCCGGGGGCCGGTAACTTTATTACGACCCATGCAGTGGGCACCTATGCCGGGGGTACCCAAGGCGGGTATTTTGGCTACAGGCCCACTGGTGTCCCGGTCATAAACCTGCAAAGTTCCATGACCGCTCCTACTCCAGCTGTCATCTACCTGAAGAACAGCCTGGGTGAGGGGTATGCGGTATCTGTTCAGATCACGGGGCGAGTGAAGGTATCTCGATGGAGCGGTGGGGTATGGCAATGACGAATTACGAAGATACCAAATCAGGCAAGCATTACCTATTTCACAGGCTGTGCAGGCTGATGGTTAAAGGGTTAACCCCTGGATCCAGAGACGGGTTCGGCCTCCTGGAACTGATCATCGCCATGACCATTCTGGCCATCGGCATTCTGGGGATCATGAAACTCCAGATGCAGTCAGGTTTCGGGAACGCGGCTTCCCGGCAAAACAGCGCTGCTGTGAACCTGGCCCGCTCCAAGATGGAGGAGTTAAAGAGGATCGGTGCCTACTCTGTTCAGGAAGGCGCCATCGTGGGTTTGAATGATACCGATACCACCAACGATCTGGCTGACTGGTCCACCCCCGATTTCACTGAGGGTCCTTTTAACGAGAGCGCGGATTCCACTTCCGGGGGAGATCTCTACACCAGGTCATGGAACGTGGTTCACGACTTTCCCATTGCCGGTTTCAAAACGATCCGGATCCGGGTCAGCTGGACCTCCCGGGGTGTGGAGAAACACGTGGACATGGAGACCCAGATCGGTCTCAAGGATATGGAATATTTCCAGTAGGACGGATCAGATCGCTAACTGAGGCTCTCTTGTTGATGGAGGATGGAAAGATGCTGCCGACTACACTGAACCGTTTCCGAAGAGGCGCTCATGGGCAGAGAGGGTTCACCCTCATTGAGCTCATGATCTCTCTCCTGCTCATGGGGCTGATCATGTCCGTGGTCTACAATGTCTTCAGCTCCCAGGACAGGTTCTTCAGGAACCAGGAACAGATCGCCTCCATGCAGGAGAACCTGAGGGCCACCGTGGAGTACATCAACCAGGAGTTGTCCTGGCTCGGCTACCAGGTTCCCGGCTTAGCCGTGATCAAGGCGGGTCAGTCGGACATCATTTTCAAGGCCAATATCCCCAACTCGGGATCAACGATCCAGTACGTGAGATATCAGTTCGATCCTTCCACCAACACCATCCGCAGGGCAGCGGGTGCCGACGAGAGCTTTGTGGAAAACATGGATCTGACAGTCATGGCCTCCGACATCGAGTCCATGGCTATCTCCTACTACAATATTCTCAACGGCATCGTTGACACCCCTATCTCGAGTCCCCTTTGCGCCGATGAGCTCAGCACTGCCGTGTGCTCCCCTGGACTGCCCGAGAACGACGTAAGTCTCCTGATGGTCCAGCGGGTCAAGGCCAGGGTCACGGCCAGGACCTCCAACCCCGACTGGATGTACACCGATCCCAACGGCGGGCCCAACCCCAACTTCCGCAAGCGCAGGGCGGTCCTGGACCTGAGGGCAAGGAACATCGAGGACGTTACCCTCCAGGGTGGTCAGATCGTTGTGGGCTCCTGCGGATATCTGATTAACTCTGTCAATGGTCCTTATAACAGCTACGCGGCCTGCCCCGACAAGAATTATTATGCGGTCAACTTCCGTCCCGACCCGGCCAACAACACCTTTGACGACAACCCCTACGTCACTATCCAGGCCTACGACAAGGACGGCAACCTCAATACCAGCTCCAACCAGGTCACTTACGTTTACGCTGTGGCCGATGATGGCACGCCCTACAACATGTATGACTCCGCCGACCCCTATACCGTGAACAACACCATATTAAACGGGGAGACCCGGTATGTTGCCGCCAACGACCTGTCAAACGTTTCTACGGGGACCCACGTGAAACTCCGGTTCGCCTATTCGGACGGACTCTGCACCCAGATGAGCTACGAGGGTGAACATGAGATCATTGTCGCGGCTAACCCTGCATCCGTATTCAGCACCTCTGCTACCATGCCTGGCGGTCTGTCGGTGGATTATGTGGACAACAGCGGTTCGTCCATTACACTTGCAACACCGGGCCAGGTGGCCATGTGTTCCTCCGTGGGCAACGAGCGGGTTATTCTGGGAGCGCGCCTCAATGATGACTGCGGAAACGGCATTCCCGGTGAGACCATCGCCTGGAGCGACGGAGGGTTCGGGGGCAGTTTTGTCAACGAGGTGGATAATGGAGACGGCACCTACAGCGCCACCTTTATACCACCCGATACCATGGGCACGGCGGCCGCTGTGTACACGGCAACCCTGAGCGCCCAGTGGGGTTCCTTTACACCCAACGTGGATGTGGACCTTATCGCGGCCCAGCCCCACGATATCGTCATCGACTCCATCGTGGACATCACCCAGGCGAATATCTTCCAGTTTGCCGCAACCGTTCCGGACCGCGCGACTCAACTGGGGGGCAACTCCGGCAGCAGTTTCACTATCGAGCGTGTAGACGGTCAGGAAGTGGGAGTTACCTTCCACGTCGAAGACGAATGCGGCAACCGTGTGTATAAGAGCCTGAGCATCAACCACTCCTCATCCAAGGGCACACTGTCGTCTCTGATCGACAACGGGGACGGCAGCTATAGCTTCGCGTGGGAATCCAACATCGGCTGCGGCCTCGAGCAGCTGAGCGAGACGATCACGATCAGCACATCGGCCATTGCCAACCCCTCGACCCAGAGCGAGACGATCTCCTTCGCTCTTCTGACGACCAGGTCTTCCGATCCCCTCGCCGGTCCCTTTGTTCTCATGGACAAGATCCCCATTGGCAAGACCCTCCAGGCGGGCAATACAGGCGATTATGTGACTGTCCAGTCTTCTATCCTGCAGTACGATCCGGTGAAGCAGTACTGCACGAACCTGATTCCCGGTTCGATGGCTCCGTTCTCTATGCAGTACACGCTGGCAGGCGATACGAATGGCAACGACTCCTTCAGCCCCCTGGCGCCTTTTAATGACATTACCAAGACGGTAACCGTTAACGTTGCGGGTATCGCTCAGGTGGACGTCTATCCCGGAACGGCTGATTGGGACGACTCTGTTACCGTAACGGCGGAGGCGGACATAGAAGGCGCTTTCTATTCGGGCAGTATCGTTTTAGGTCATTTGGAAACGAACCATCCCCAGAGCGACAGCGGGTTCTACCAGGACAACCTGTACACCACGAAGATCGGTACGAACCCGGACCAGGCCATTACGACCTTCAAGCCGGGTTATGACCTCTTCCTGAGGATCTTCGACTATGATGAGAACGAGGACCCCAATTCCCGTGATTCCTTCTCCTTCCCTTACGATGTTAAGGTGACGATCGAGAGTCAGATCACGCAGGACGTCGAGGTCGTGGGCCTTACCGAGTACATTGACGAAAACTCCCCCTATTTTCTCAAGACCCTGGAGACTGCGTTCTATTCTTCCGTGGCGACGACTGTGCAAAAAGATGACGGCATCCTTCAGACCCGCGACGGCGATACCATCTCCATGACCTACGTCGACAAGGACAACCCCGGCGACACGGATACGTGGACGATCAACACACCGGGGGCCGACGTCTTCAGGATCTATAAAGTGGGGTCTCCTGATGAGGAGATCCTGCCGCCAGCTGGCCCGTTACAGGTGGAGGTTGCCTACGGCGACAAGCTGCGGCCTGAACTCTCACTGCCCTTCCTGGCAGGAGACGGCAGCATTAACACCGATACCGTCCAGATCACTATGGATTCGGGCGCTGACACCGACATGCTGGTCCTGAGGGAAGAGGGTGACACCGGCATCATGGTGCCCGACGACATTCTCTACGGAAACAAGCACTTCTCGGTGGCCCAGAGCGATGTTGCTGACGCCGACGATATCCTTGCCACACCCACCACACCGCGATACGTCACCCTGGAGTACAATGTGGTCGGGAGCTACGCCATGACCCTCTCCTTCTTCATGAAGGACTTCGACCCGCCCCAGGTCACCATCACAGCGCCTGCCGATGGCGCCACGGTGTCCGGTGCGGTGACGGTGGATGTAAACGTCAGCGATGTGGCAAACCCAGCGGGGGGCATCAGCAGGGTTGAACTTTACATCAACGGACGCTTCGTCGATTCCATTGTTGGTGCTGACCTTACCGGCACAAACAGTTTCATCTGGACGACAGCAATAGGGAGCACCCCTTACTGGTTGGACGGCAGCCACATCCTCACGGCCAAGGCCTTCGACACCAGCCTCAATGAGGCAACAAGCGATCTTGTGGGCGTGACGGTGGCAAACAACCTGAGCCCCATCTGGTTCAACGACCCGTCTTTCAACTCCATCTGGAGCCAGGATGTGGTCGTCCAGATAGAGGTGGGCAGCCTGGCCGCCCAGAGTGGTACATACGAACTGCTGCTCAACGTCAATAGCGTGCCAGCAATGACCTGGACCGTTAGTGCGAGCGGGGGGATATTTAACCATACTGTAGACCTAACCGACATAGTCGCTTTCCCGTCGGACGGGACGGTCGATCTCATCGCTGTGATCAGGGATACCGGTCTTGGTTACTACGAGACAACGGCTCTCGATTTCATCGTGGACCGGACCCCTGCGGTGATCAGCATCGGTTCACCCTTTGACCTGCCCTGGATAGGCGCGGCCGATTTCCCCCTCAACATCCAGGCAAGAATAACCGACACCAACGCCGTGGCCGACTCCACCGTGACGGCTACCTTCTCGGGCGCCTGCTCAGATGGACCCCTCAATATGTCGGAGCAGCCGGCTGGAAGCGACACCTACACCAACACTCTTCCCTATGGTATCTCTTCCTGCGACAACGTGGAAGGCATCCTCACCATCACCATCGAAGCCAGCGATGTGGCAAGCCCCGCGAACCTGGCTTCCCAGGCCTTCACCGTCAGGCTCGATACGAAAAAGCCCACGGTGGACACTCTTGACGTCATCCCCATGGTCAACCAGTCCTTTACCATGGGTTCCCTCACCTTCGACGGGTTCATCAGGGGGGACGTCACGCTGCAGGCCGGCGTCACGGACGGGAACCTCGGCTCCTCCATTGGCGCCTTTACGGCATGGTACTACAACGATCCGTACACTATGGCCGGTCCTCCCGACGGCACGCAGTACCTGCCACTGGAGAGTTACCAGAGCGCGGCAGCAGGAGCCTTCACAGACCTGTGGCCCACCACCGCCTACCCCACCGGGAGCTACGTTCTGGCGGCCGGCGTCATGGATTCGGCGGGCAACACCACCGACTCGGCGCCCTTCAAGGTCCTGTACCTGGACAACTCCACACCCTTTATCAACAATCCCATTATCAATGCACAGTTCACCACTGTTGAACCGTTGTCCGGGTGGACTGTGCCGCTATTGCACGGTCTTGTTAATGTGAGCATGGCGGCCAGTGACCAGAGCGGGTTCCTCAGGACGGTCGAACACCGTTTCGTCAACGCGGGTGATGATCCGGGCACGGCCGACACACCCTCCGGTTCTGTTCTGAACACCGTGAGCTACAGTTTCCCGGCGGATAGCATGAAGAGGATCTTCGCCAAATCCTATTCCATTAGCAGCTGTACCGTAACGCCAGGTGTATACGATGTCTTTGCCTACGCCACAGACTGGGCGGGGAACAAATCATCGTCCATGGGAACCACCAGGTTCGTGGTGGAGAACTTCACCTACCTGGTCCCGCCCAGCGCGGCCTATCCGGTAGTTTCTTTCGAGGATATTCCGCCCTCAAATGATGGCATCTATGCCCTGCTTAGCGACGGGACCATCCGGGACTGCAACGGCACGGTGGGCGGTCACGATGTGACAGTGACCTTCTTCCACAGGTCCTGGGATGGCTTCGCGTACACCCTTGACTCTACCTACAACACCGTGGCGACCACCGACCTCATGGGGGACCTGCCGACCCTCTCGTCTGATGATGGGGCTGTATTATACACGGCCAAGGAACTGGGAAGCGTGGGGTTCTACGATGCGAGTGCGCCTGTTATCTACGCTCTTTTCCACCCCATGTTCCTGGGTTCCCCCCAGCCATATGAGGTGGATCCTGTCGGGAATCCCGGTTATACAGTTCTCTACGCGCCCTGGTACACGGGGTTCCAGCCCCTCAACCAGGAACGCCTGCTGACGAACCTTACCCACGACCTGACACCCAACGGTTTACCCGCTTACGCTTTGGCACTGTCGGGGGAGGTTATCTTTAATAGCGGGCAACCGGCGGCGAGTGAGACTCTCACCATCGAAATGAGTTGGACCGACACCAGTTCCAGCACGATGTCGACTATTTACAGGGTCGCCACCGATTCGTTGGGCAAGTTCAGCTTTACACCGCCCGCAGATATTTCCAACAGCGACCCGATTACTGTTCAGTTCAGACGAGTTTCAAAATACTGGGGTGTACGTAACTTCGGTTCGATTAACTGGAAACCATGGTACGGGTGGATGGAATCTCTGGAGTAGGGCTTACCAAAGGAGCAATGGCGATGAATACTATTCAGATAAATCACGGTCATGAGGCGTCCAGAGGTCAGCGGGGCACCGCCCTTGTCCTGTCCCTGTTCCTCATCACGGTGCTCACCGTTCTGGGAACCATGGTACTTAACACCGCCATTGTAGAGATCAAAATGGCCCAGAACCAGAAGATCTCCTCCCAGGTATTTTACGCGGCGGAGGCCGGACTGGAGAGGGGTCTCCTCATGCTCATCGAGGACTTCGATACCGAGGGCGGGTCCGCATGGGGCAACGCGAACTACGTAGGCTGGGCCGAGACGGTCACAGAGTCAGCGGTGAGCGGGTCCACCACCTTCGACCCCGACGTGCGTTCCCTGGATATGTACATCTCGAGCCCCGATGCGAACCTTAAAAAACTGACCCTCTCGGGCGGTCACGGAGTGAACAACCTCACCTTCGACCTTTATATCTATAAGGTAGGTTCAAGCGAGGCTTACGTGATGTCCAACGCCTACGGCAACGGCGGAATGGCTGCCATAGAATACCACCTTGCGGTGGAGGATATGTCCCCTTACAACAACGCTATCTTCACCGGGGCGGGGGTTTCAGGCCACTTCCAGGGTAGTGTCAACCTTGCTGGATCCATTTACTCGAGAGGGACCCTGGACGTGGGTGCCAACGTCCAGGTCACCAACAACTACACCACGGGGCACCATCCCCTTGCACCCGGGGATGCTCTTTACGACATGCTGCCGGCCGTTACGGACCTGGATACAAAGGTCCGGGTCAAGGGGGGTGACCTCAACATAGAATCGACCTCAGCCCAGATCGGATACGCCGGCACCGACAACCGCATAGAGGGTATCTATGTGGACGGCGCTACCAACATCGATGCCGTTGGGACCCACTATTACGACGAACACACCAGCGAGGTCCCCGACGTTCCCCTGCCCAGCATCTATGACGGGATCAGGGAGATCTTTGACGACAATAGCCTGAACCTGGATACCTGCATCGCCGCCAAGTCGGGAGCCAACGACGCGGCCATAGCCACCTCCATCTACGCCGACTGGGTCAGCGGCACGGGGTGCGCATCTTCCCTTTCCAGTTCCGGCATGGTTATCAACGCCAGTGATTTCGGGTCCCCTGCGGTTATCGATGGCTCTACCGGGAACCTGACCTACGATGACGGGGCCGGCAACGGGATGTATTTCGACGACGCTACTGATACCCTCACCATCAAGGGCAACGTGGTCATTCTCGGGGACCTTAAGTTTGGCCAGTCTAACGGGAACGATGACATTACCTACGAGGTTTACGGCGACAACTCGGGAGGGTTCAGCCAGGCCGATGGAGGCACCCTCTATTGCAGCGGAGATTTGGAAATCCGAGGCGGCTTCAGCCCCGATCCCAGCAAGGGCTACCTCAAGGGGGTCACGGGAGTGGATGACATCAACAGCCTCGGAGTTGTAACGCCGGGGGACATCACCTTTACCGGAAAGAACGACAATATCCACGCCGGGTTCTATTTCGCCGAAGGGCAGGTGAACTTTAACAAACAATCCAAGTTTGCCGGTACGATTATTGGCGGTCTGGTGAACTTCTCCCAGGTGCCGGATGTGTACCAGGTTCCCAACCTCAAGAACTACCTACCCCCGGGGGTGCCCGGCGGACAGACCATCGTGAAGCTTACCAGCCGAGAGTGGAGGAGAGTGTATTAAAGGCAGGAGCCAGAATCCTGTAGCCAGTAGCCAGAAGAGAATCGAAAAAAAGAGCTGACTCACGATTACATAGAGGAAAACCACCATTTGGTGGTTTTCCTGTTTTCCACAAAATATTGTATTCAAACGGGTAGTTAAATACCAAGTCTTGTGGAAATTGTTTAAGTTACCACTGCAACCTGTTAAAAAAGCAACATTTTTTATTTTTTCCCCTTGACAAACGTTGTATTTTTTTTCATAATTTGTATAAATTTTGTGAAACTTAGCAAAACTTAGCAAAATTTGTCTTCAATGTTCACTTGGGGAAGACTATGAAAAAGGGGAAAAAGGTGCAGCTTAAATCCAACCTCAAACCCAACAACGTCCGGAACATCAGGGAAGCCAAACTGATGTCCAAGTCAGAGCTTGCCAAGGCGGCCGATCTTTCCATCCCTACCATCGACAGGGTGGAGAAGGGGCATCCGTGCCGTATGGAGACCATGAGGAAGATCATCAAGGCTCTGGGCCTGACCCTGGACGAACGCAACACAGTTTTCCTCGAATAGGGGAGGAGATAGATGGCACTGATTGGCGGTTCGAAAGCTATAGCCGGTCTGGACATAGGCTCCAGTTCCATCAAGATCGTCCTGCTCAAGGAGACGGGCAAGGGGTATCGCCTCCTGAACATGGGCATACGGCCTCTTCCTCAGGAGGTCATCGTTGACGGGGCCATTATGGATGCCGGTGTCATCAGTGATACTCTGAGGGACATGGTCCGTGAGATGAAGCTCAAGGTGAAGGACGTTGCAGTATCCGTGTCTGGTCACTCAGTCATTATCAAGAAGATCAAAATACAGGAGATGACCGAAGAGGAGCTGGAGAAGAACATCCAGTTCGAGGCCGAGCAGTACGTTCCCTTTGATGCCTCTGAGGTCAACATGGACTTTGTCATTATGGGAACGGTGGAGGGGGAAGGCAAGATGGAGGTCCTCCTGGTGGTGGTGAAGAAAGACGTTATAAACGATATCACCACCGTCGTCTCAGATGCCGGCCTCAACCCCATAGTGGTGGATGTGGATGCCTTCGCCCTGCAGAACATGTACGAGACCAACTATGTCATGAACCCCGAAGATGTTGTGGCACTGGTGAACGTGGGTGCTTCAACGACGAACATCAATATTATCAGGGATGGAGTTTCTATCTTCACACGGGACGTTTCGGTAGGGGGCAACCAGTACACCGAGTCTATCCAGAAACAGCTGCAGGTCAGTTACGACGAGGCGGAACTTCTCAAGAAAGGCGAATCGGTGGGAGAGAAGGGTGCCGCTGATGTGGAAGCGATCATGGTCACCATCTCCGGCAACCTGGCCCAGGAGATACAGAGATCCCTGGACTTCTTCAACTCATCCAACCCGGACATTCAGATCAGCCGCGTTTCCTTGTGCGGCGGCGGTGCAAAGGTCGAAAGTGTGGTCAAGGCGATGGAGCAGCGGTTGGGGATCCAGGTAGAAATGGTTAACCCCCTGGAGGCCATAACTGTCAACCGGAAGAAGTTTGACCCGGATCTGATCGCGGATATGGCCCCGATGCTGGGTATAGGTGTGGGACTGGCCATAAGAAAGGCGCATGACCGATGATAAAGATCAATCTTTTACCGGTCCGTGAAGAACGGCGCCGCCTGGGTGCCAGGCAGGAACAGATGTTCTTCGCACTCATAATGATCCTTGCTGTCATCGGGGTCTATTACTGGCACGCTACAACCAACGCCAAAATAAAAGACCTGAGGATTCACATCACCCAGGCCGAGCAGGACATAACCCGGCTGAGCAAGATCGTCAAGGAAGTGGAAAAGTTCAAGGCGGACAAAAAGATCCTGGAAGGCAAGATCGCCGTTATCGATAAGCTCAAGACCTTTCGACAGGTTCAGATCCATTACATGGATGAACTCAACAAAGCTCTGCCGAGCCAGGTCTGGCTCGAATACTATCAGCAGAAGGGCGATACTCTGGTGCTGCGGGGCAAATCCCTGTCCACCGATGATATTGCCGGTTTCATGAGAAACCTGGAATCTTCCGTTTATTTTGAAGACATCAGGCTCGACCAGACGAGCCAGAAGGAACAATCGGTTGGTGACAGGAAAATGAAAGTGAACGACTTCAGTCTCAGGCTGATGGTTGTTCCCGCTGGCGGGAAAGGGTAATCCCACACCAGGGAGGATTCAGGACATGGCTATCGATGCACAAACAATCGCCAACCTTTCCCCGGCCAAAAAGATCCTTCTGGTGCTGGTATCCGTAGTCCTGGTTTTCGGGCTTTACTGGCAGCTGGCCTATAAAGGGAAGGCAAGAACGATCGACAGGCTCAGGAACGACCTGAGCAATAAACAGGCCAAACTCAATGAAAATGAGGCCATTGCCAGAAACCTCCCGAGGTTCAAGGAGGAGGTCCAGAAACTTAACCAGCAGTTGGGCAAGGTCGTTCAGGAACTGCCAAACAAAAGGGAGATCCCCGACCTGCTGGAGAAGATCAGCAACCTGGGTGCTCTAAACGGCCTTGAGGTTATTTATATCAAACCGCAGAACGATGTTGATCAGGGTTTTTATGCCGAGGTTCCTATAGCGATCAAGGTAAAAGGCGGTTATCACGAGGTAGGACTTTTCCTCGATGCACTTAGCAGGCTGCCGAGGATCATCAATGTCAGCGATATCACCATGGGCAACGCCAAGGAAGATGAGCGCAGCGGAGTTATCGTCCTGGACATCAGTGCCCTTGCCACGACTTACAGATACGTCGAGAAGGGGGGATGATCATGAGTTTTAGGAACTTCTCACTCCCTGTCCTCCTGATTTTCCTGACAGGGGTCATGGTTGCGGGGTCAGCCTGCAGTAAAAAGGCGCCCCCATCGAAGCCGCTGGCTCCGTTAGCTGTGACGCCCAAAAAAGCGGCGCCTGCGGCAACTGCGACAGTCGCAGCTGAGGATCAGGTTTCGGCCTTTGGCTACGAAGTGTCGGGCAGAAACCCCTTTGGCTCACTCCTGAGAGTCAAGAAATTGGTGGCGGAAGGGATTCCTGAAGAGCAGTTGACACCGCTCCAGAGAATTCCGGTCACTGATATGAAGGTGGAGAGTATCATTATCAGCAGCAGGAAATCGGTAGCCCACGTCATTACTCCCGATGGGAAGGCTCATATTATTGCGATTGGAACACTAATGGGCCGGCACAAGGGTAAGGTTGTCAGGATGAACTCGGACGAAATTATCGTAGAGGAACAGTTTGAGGATTACCTGGGAAGGGCGTTCAAGCAGGAAACGGTTCTCAGGTTACGCGAAAAAGAAGGGGAGAATCTGTGATGAAGCGTTTTATCGCAAAACTGCCGTGGGTTCTTCTGGCGGTCTTCGCCCTGGTCGCAAGCGGGTGTGCTGCTCCCAAGAGCCAGATGCGCTCCTCCGTGGAAGAAGCAGCCTTGGCCAGTGTCACCTCGGTGACAGGTGAGGAACTGCCGGACAGGGTTCGACTGAACATTGAGGGTACGGCAACCCTCGCTTACACGGTGTTCAGACTTTCAGAACCGTTGAGGCTTATCGTTGATCTGGCTGATACCGACATAACCGGTCTCGGTGAACTGATCACGGTGGACCTTGGGAACGTTGCCACTGTCAGCCCCATCCAGTTGTACGAGGATGCCGGGCGTATCGGCCGCCTCGAAGTCTCCCTGGTGGAGTTGTGGGACTATGAAACTTCAAGGGCTGATAACACCATAATTATCGATTTCCTCAAGCCTGTTACGGTTTCGGAAGAGACCCCCCAGGCTGATGAAATGCTCCCGGCACAACCGGTCTCCGATAAACCGCCTGTAGAAGTGGTGGAGCTGGAACTGACCCCCGGAGGGGAAACTACGGATGCCCAGGGTGAAATTATGGCAGAAGGAACCGCTGCCGCTCAGGTTCAGGAGGATCTGCCTCCGGCCGGGTTCATTAACAGTGTCCTTTTTGTAGAGGCTGGCGACGGGTTGACCGTTGAATTCGTTGCTGATGGTAGCGTTTCAGAGTACCTGACTATGGAACTTTCAGACCCGACCCGTCTTGTGCTTGACGTTCAGAATGTGGCAAAGGGGTTCGCACCAAGCAGGATCCCGGTTGAAATGGGTGGTGTAACCAATATTCGGGTGGGTGAACATTACGATCAAAACAAGCTGCGTTTCGTTTTTGACATGGAGGGTGACCAAATACCTCCCTATTTTGTGGAATCTGCGGGATCCGGGCTGGTACTGCGAATTGGCGAGGGAGTTGTCCCGGTCCAGCAGATTGAGGCCGCAGCTGCTCAGCCCGAATTCGAGCCGGAACCCGCATCCTCCTTCACCGAGGTTTCCGCCTCCGCCCAGGTGGCTATGGCCGACAAGTCTGAGGAAAGTCTCGAACCCGCGCCTGCTACTGCCGTGGCCGGAGCGGTGGCCCAATCTGATAGCGGAGTGTCCGAAATCCGGTATCGGGCCGAAGTCTCAGGCGGTGCTGTCCTGGTCATCTCGGATCCTCCCGTCGAATACGAGATCTCCCAACCGGATGCGAGCCATCTTCTCATTGATCTCAGAGATGTAGCTCTCTCCAGGGATCTGGTCAGGAGTCAGGATACCAGGGATATGGATGGGGCACTTCAATCGATGAGTTCCTATAACCCAAGGGGCGGCGGAGGCGGCAGAATAAGCCTGACCTTTATCCCAGGCACTACCTACGAGGTGGATCAGACCGGCGGGACCCTTACTGTGTCCCTGACGGCTCCTGCGGCGGTACCGATGGCCCAGTCAATCGCTCAGAAAGTCCAGCCGGAAGCAGTTGCTCTTATTCAGACACCCGTGTCACCGGCTCTGGTGCCGGCCGCAGCTACCGCTTCTGCTACCGAGAAGATGGTGGTAGAGGACATTGCGGTCCCCAGGGAAGTGGGACCGCAATACACAGGGGAACGGATCACCCTTGATTTTCAGAACGCCGACCTGCTCAACGTGCTGAGACTCATAGCAGAGGTTAGCGGACTCAATATTATCACGGCGGAAGGTGTGGGCGGAAAGATCAGCATGCGCATGCAGGATGTTCCATGGGACCAGGCTCTTGATATCATCCTTAAAACCAAGGGCCTGGGACAGGTTCGGGAAGGTAACGTAGTGCGAATCGCCCCGCGGGCAATCCTGGAAGGTGAAAGGATTGCTGAACTCAAAGCCAAGGAGGCTGAAGTTAAGATGGAGAACCTGATCCTTGAGATCGTGCCAATCAGCTACTCCAAGGCCGAGGATCTGGTGAGCCAATTAAACTCTTTCCTCAGTGCCAGGGGATCCATCACAACCGACAAGAGGACCAACTCCCTTATTGTAAAGGACATCGAGGAGAATGTTAAAAAGATCAAAGATCTGGTGGGAGAGTTGGATGTTCCAACGCCTCAGGTAAGGATCGAAGCCAGGATCGTCATCGTTGATGAGGGCTACGTGAAGAACCTCGGTATTCAGTGGGGAGGGGTCCACGACGATGGGGCCGGAACCCAGATCTTCGGTGAATCGGGTACATCCAGTACCGGTTTTTCAGGCGCTCTCGTCAACATGCCTGCATCAAACGCCAATACTGTCCTCGGGTTCACCTTTGGCAACATCAATAATTTCACCAACTTGGACCTCAGGCTAAGTGCTCTGGAGCAGACGAACAACGGACGAATCATTTCAAGTCCGTCCCTGCTCGTCATCCAGAACGAAACGGCCAATATTGAGGTGAACAACCCCTTCCCTGAAAACCGAACATCTACTGAGGTAAGTGATGAGGGGTCGACCACGACAACCGAAGTTTCCTTCCCGGACATATGGACCAAACTGAAAATAACTCCCCAGGTAACGAGCAGTGATGATATCTTCATGGAGGTTCTGGTGGAGAAGGACAGCAAGGGACAGCAGGCTGTCTTTGATGACAACATTTTCACCGGTGTGAACAAGCACAAGCTGGAAACCAAGATTATTCTGAAAAATCACGGAACGGCAGTCATCGGCGGTCTCTATACCGAGAACGAGGGGCAAAGCAACAGCAGCGTACCGTTTTTCTCCAAGATCCCTGTTCTCGGGTGGTTGTTCAAGAACAAGAACACCTCAAACAATAGAGATGAGCTTCTCATTTTTATCAACGCCACCATCGTCGAAGGTTAAAAGACCCACAACAGCGACAAACGCATCCGCCGATAGGGGCGGATGCGTTTTTTTTAGGAGGATATGAGACATGCTTCGATTCCTGACGGCAGGTGAATCCCATGGCGAATCGCTCATTGCCATTCTTGAAGGGCTTCCTGCGGGCCTGGAGGTGAGTTCCGGTCAGATTAATCTAGAGCTTGCAAGAAGGCAGAAAGGTTATGGACGTGGAAAACGGATGGAAATCGAGAGCGACAAGGTGGAATTTTTTTCCGGGATGCGGGGAGGAAGGACTTTAGGCAGCCCCCTGGCAATGCGCATAAAAAATCGGGATTGGGATAATTGGCAGAATACGATGGGACCCGAGGGGAGAAATCGTGATGCCCGATCGGTTTCCAGTCCCCGGCCCGGTCACGCAGATCTTGCCGGAGGTATAAAGTACGGACATAAAGATTTCAGGAATATCCTTGAAAGAGCCAGTGCGAGAGAGACGGCTGCCAGGGTGGCCGTGGGAGCCGTGGTAAAGGCCCTGTTGGAACGGTGCGGGGTAACCATCGGCGGACATGTTGTGTCCATTGGAGGATCATCCCCTTCAACCGCGGAATTTAAAAGGCACAGAGAGGGAGCTATTGCGGAAACCTCGCCGGTACGATGCCTGGACAAATCCGCCGAGAGGGAAATGGTAAAACTTATCGATAAAGCGATGGAAGATGGTGAGACCTTAGGTGGTGTTTTCGAGATAAAAGCCTTTGATGTTCCGGTGGGGTTGGGTAGTCACGTTCACTGGGACCGACGTCTGGATTCTGATCTGGCCTCTGCAGTTATGAGTATTCCTGCCATTAAAGGCGTTCAGATCGGATCTGGGTTTCGAGCTGCCCAACTGCCCGGTTCAGCCGTCCACGACGCTATTTTTTACGATAAGACCAGAGGATTTTATCGTGAGACGAACAATGCCGGAGGTATCGAAGGGGGGATCACCAATGGGGAAACAGTGATCCTCTCAGCTGCCATGAAGCCCATACCGACCCTGATGTCGCCCCTGGGATCTGTTCATTTCCTGAGTAAGAGGAAAGTTGATGCCGCAGTGGAACGCTCCGATGTCACAGCTGTTCCTGCAGCATGCGTTATTGGTGAATCTATGGTTGCCTTTGTGCTGGCCAAGCACATGTGCGAAAAATTTGGTGGTGACTCCATGGATGAGATGCTGCAAAATCTGGAGGCGTATAAGAGTTACATTGAAAAACTGTAGAAACGGTGAACAGTGAACAGTGAACGGTATAATCACAGCTGCACACATTGTTGATATTATTTTTATCCTTTTCCAATTAATGCAGTTTTTTTTCATAGTTCACTTTTCACAAGAGTGGAGATCCACCAACAATGAATTTCAAGCAAAATTATCTTGCTGGCTTCAAGGGATCGGGCAAAAGCGGTGACTGAAACAATACATGTCGGCCTTGGAAACAGATCCTATCCGATCACCATAGGCGATAAGGCCTGGTCAGGCCTGCTGCCCCACCTTGAAAAAAATCCTTTTACATCATCTATCACCGTCATCGATGAACGGGTGAACCGACTTTACGGTGAAAGGTTTTTCGGGCTTACGGACAAGACAGGCAAACCCTCATTCCGTTTTATTCTCCCTGAGGGCGAGCAAAGTAAATCATTCCCCTTTCTGGAATCACTCTGCAGGGACATGGCAAGGAACGGAATGGATCGCGGGTCCCTGGTATTGGCACTGGGTGGTGGTGTGGTTGGTGATCTGGCAGGTCTTGCCGCCTCCGTATATCTTCGGGGAGTCCGCCTTATCCAGCTTCCAACAACCCTGCTTTCCATGGTGGACAGCAGTGTTGGTGGAAAAACCGGGATTAACATATCCGAGGGGAAAAACCTGATCGGAACCTTTTACCAGCCGGAAGCCGTTTTCGCTGACATATCGGTACTGGGCACTCTTGATGAGCGAGACTGGTATTCGGGCCTGGCAGAGATCCTGAAAATCGCTTTGGCGTTGGATGCGGGACTATTCGACTACCTGGAATCGGTGGGGGATCTTGGACCTTCCGGAGATCTGGATGTCACCAGGACCGTTGCTGCCGCGTGCCGGCAGAAGGCGAATGTAGTGGAGCTGGATGAAAAGGAAGCCGGCTTGCGAAAGGCCCTGAATTTTGGCCATACCCTGGGGCATGGTGTTGAAGCGTCTCTTGGGTATGGAGTTCTCAGACACGGCGAGGCGGTTCTCTTTGGGATGAGGGCAGCTCTCATCCTTTCGACCAGAATGTGTGGTCTCCCCTCCGATCAGTTTCAAAGGGCCATTAAACTTTTAGACCGGATCCCGGTCCCGGATGTGGAAATTCCCCATGATCTTAACAGGTTCATAATTAAGGACAAAAAGAGTTCCGGCAACAGAATATCTGGTGTTTTCATTAAGGAGATAGGCAAACACGAATTTGTTTCCCTTGAGGATCCATCTGTGTTGGTGGAGGCGTTGAAAGTTCCGTGATTCGTGATTTGTGAATCGTGAATGGTTAGGGATGTAATATCGTGACTCGTGATTTGTAGTCGGAGAGATCAGTAATCAGTAATCAGTAAATGGGAAGTGGTGGAAGCTGGAAAGCGGTAAGGTCTCGCTGATTCGTTGTTTTTTCGAATTACGAATCACCAATCACGGCCCTTAACCATTTGACTTGAATTACTAAATCCCATAGCATTAAGGGATGATTGATTGAGAATTTGAAACGCTTTCATGCTCTTATTCTCAATTCGGAATGCGTAATTCGTAATAGTAATAATGCGAAACGCAGGGAGAGGTAACCCATGAGCGATGATGCTATTGAGCGCTATGAACAGATGCTGTTGGAAGACCCCCAGTCAAGGGCATTTGCTCCCCTGGCTGAGGCTCACCGCAAAACGGGACGCCTGGATGATGCGATCAATGTAGCCAGAGCAGGGCTTGAGCTGAATCCTGGTTACAGCGGCGGATTAGTCGTACTTGGCCGGGCCCTCTATGAAAAGGGGGAACTCGACAACGCGATCGAGGTTCTGCTAGAGGCGCTCAAAGACACACCGGAGAATTATCTGGGACAAAAGTTCCTTGGGAAAGTCCTTTTGGCCAAGGGTGAGAATAAGGGGGCGCTGACAGCTCTCGATGCGGCAAACCTTCTTAGTCCGGAGGATGAAGAGGTGACAAGACTCCTTGATGAAGTGAGGAGCAAGGCTGTTACCCCACCGACCATGGACTATAATGAATATGCTGCCGATTCTGCCGAAAAGGCCCGACTCGTCACTTACGAACAAAAACCTACAACGATAGACGGGATAGAGCTTTCTCCCCTGCCGGGTGGTGAGATCGAAGAGACGTTCACCTTCTCAGGCGGAGGCACCGCCGATCCGGCGGATTTGGCCCCTGTCGATGATATCGACGGTGAAGATATGACGGCCACTGTGATCGAGGAGGAAGAGATCGAACAGGCCTCGGACCTTGAATCCCTTGACGAACTGGGTGCTGAGGCAGCGGCGTTTATCCGGGAGGGCGAGAGTTTTGTGGAGGAATCCCTGGAGGATCTTCCAGATGAAGCGTTATTTTCAGTGGAAGAGGAAATGGATGTGGATGTTGAGCCTGAAGAGATTTTTACCCCTTCTGCTGAACCGCCTGTAGCTGCAGCGCAAGAGGCTGCGTTCGTACCAGTATTCGCGCCTGCGCCCGAACCCGAGCCTGTTCCCGAACCCGCACCTGCGCCCGAACCTTTTCCAACGCCAGTGTCTGTGCCCGCACCCGAACACCAGCATGCGCCCCAGCCAGTGTTTGAGCCAGCGCCCGTTACCCAGCTTGCACCCGAACCTGAACCGGAAATTCGGGCGGAAATTCCGATACCGCTGGATCCGCCTTCCGGTGATGATCAGTTTTCCACCGAAACCCTGGCGGAACTTTATGCCCAGCAGGGTCTTATTGAAAAAGCGGCGAATATTTACCGTCGGATCCTGGATCAGGCGCCGGAAAATGAAGCTGTGAAATTGAAGCTCGAAACCCTGGAGGAGCAAACTCCAGTAATCGTGGGATCCGTTCAGGAGGTTAAGCCCCGTGAAGAGGGCCAAACCCAGTCCCCTCAGAAGGGTGGTAATGAGGACCCTTTGAGTATGCTGGAGCGGCTTCTTGAAAATGCGGAAAGGATAAAGGGACCATGATCTTCGAAGATGTGCTGAAAAATATCGTTGAACGTTCCGATGGGGTGCTAGGTGCGGTGATCATGGGTATGGACGGAATCTCAATAGGTGAACACCTGGTTGATCCTGGTTGCACTATCCAGACCGTCGGAATAGAGTATGCGCTTGCTATCAAGAGTATACAAAAAGCCTCCGCGTCCCTTTCTGCCGGTTTGGTTCAGGAGGTTTTTATTAACACTCAGAACAACATTTTTATTCTGAGACTTATAACCGATGATTATTTCATTGCCGTAGCCATGGAGCCTGAAGGCAACCACGGGAAGACACGTTACCTGATGCGGTTATCGGTCCCGTCTCTGTTAAAGGAATTTGAATGACCCCAGTCCCAGGTTCTGGTTCTGTTTGATAAAAACCTGCCCATAAGGGTCAAAGAATTAACTGACATCACGGCAAATCGCGAATGGGGAGGGAATTAATTGATCAGTACAAACCAGTTCAAGAGAGGTATTAAGGTCGAAATCGAGGGTGAACCGTTTTCAATTATTGAATTTCAGCACGTAAAACCTGGCAAAGGGGGGGCTTTCGTCCGCACCAAACTCAAAAGCCTTATCACTGGTAACGTTTTGGACAGAACCTACCGGTCCGGGGAAAAGCTGAAAAGGCCCGATTTTGAAGAAAAGCAGATGCAGTATCTTTACAGGGACGAGAGCGGGTTTCATTTCATGGATACTGGTACCTACGAGCAGGTACTCTTGACTGCCGAGGACATGGGCGATCTCCAGGATTATCTCAAAGAGGAACTCGAGGTCACTGTACAGATGTACAACGGAAAGCCCATTGGGATTGATCTGCCCATTTTTGTAGAGCTTGCCATAGTCAAGGCTGAGCCGGGTGTAAAGGGCGATACAGCCACGGGAGCAACAAAACCCGCGGAAATGGAAACGGGTGCAGTGATCTTTGTCCCCCTCTTTTTGGGAGAAGGAGACGTTGTGAAGATCGATACACGCTCAGGGGAATATATCGAACGCGTGAGATAGGAGAGAATTTGATGGATATCAAGGAGATTAAGGAGATCCTGAGACTTCTGGACCGATACGGTGTTCAGGATTTTACCCTTCAGAGGGGTGATAACAGGATTCGTGTGCGAAAGGGTGGAGTCCTTGAGGAGCCTGGCCAGGTGAGGTACCGGGAAATCCCGGTGAACGAGGTGCCGTCATCGGCAGTCTCGTCGCCTCAAGGTTACCCGGCGGCACCGCCATCTTCGTTGCCAGGAGACCAGCTTACGGTAGGTGACAATCAGTTTCTTGTTACTTCGCCCATTGTGGGAACCTTTTACAGAGCGCCCTCGCCGGAAGAACCACCCTATGTGGAGGTTAACAGCGTCGTCACCAAGGGAGCGGTGCTCTGTATCGTTGAAGCGATGAAGATAATGAACGAGATAGAGTGTGAGGTCACCGGGAAGATCTCAACGATTCTGGTGGAAAACGCCCAGGCCGTTGAATACGGTGAGCCTCTCTTTATCGTTGACCTGGCGTGAATGCTTTGAAACTTTTTTCAAAAATACTTGTTGCCAACAGAGGCGAGATCGCTCTGAGGGTTATCCGTGCCTGCAGGGAACTTGGGATCAAGACAGTGGCCGTTTATTCAGAAGCGGACCGGGACGCCTTACATACCCGCTTCGCGGACGAGGGGATATGTATTGGTCCGGCCAATCTGTTGCAGAGCTATTTGAACATCCCTGCCGTGATCAGCGCCGCAGAGGTGTCGGACTGTGAAGCGATCCATCCTGGATACGGATTTCTGGCAGAGAACCCGGAGTTTGCCGAGATCTGTGAGGCCAGCGGTATTACCTTTATTGGCCCCCGATCCGAACATATTAGATTGATGGGAAATAAGATCCAGGCACGAAACCTTGCCGCGCGGGCTGGTGTTCCCATGCCGCCTGGAGGGATCGAAGGGGTTAGTGACCCGGAGGAAGCTCTTATTGCAGCCAAACAGCTCGGGTTCCCGGTTATTATCAAGGCTGCTGCCGGAGGAGGGGGACGTGGTATCCGGGTCGTTCATTCAGAAGCTTCCTTCAGAACCTCATTTTCCATGGCCCAATCTGAGGCAAGCTCTTCCTTCAACGACCCGGAGGTATATGTAGAAAAGTTTATCGAGTCACCGCGGCATGTTGAGATCCAGATAATGGCTGATAACCAAGGCAATGTTATTCATTTGGGTGAAAGGGATTGCAGTATACAGCGACGATTCCAGAAGCTCATTGAAGAGGCCCCATCACCGGCTGTAAGCGAAGAACTGCGGGTGCAAATGGGTAAAGCGGCTGTTAACCTGACGCGGGAGGCCGGATATGTGAATGCCGGAACGGTGGAATTTCTTTTAGACCGGGATGGAAAATTCTACTTTATGGAGATGAATACCAGGATTCAGGTCGAACACCCGGTGACCGAAATGGTCACGGGGGTTGACCTGGTTAAGGAGCAGATCAGGGTAGCGGCAGGCCACCCCCTCGGATTCAAACAGGAGGATATAAGGATTCAGGGTCACGCTATTGAATGCCGTATCAACGCTGAGGACCCGGTAGACTATCGGCCCTGTCCCGGGACGATCTCCTTCTACTATGCACCAGGCGGTCCAGGGATAAGGGTAGATTCCGCGGCCTTTGAAGATTACTATATCACTCCACACTACGATTCCATGATAGCCAAGCTCGTGGCCCACGGTCGTGATCGGGAAGAGGCTGTTGCAAGGATGCAAAGAGCCCTGGAGGAGTTTGTCATCGAGGGGATAAAGACAACCATACCACTCCATCAGAGGATCCTGGCTACCATGAAATTCAGAAAGGGTGATTACGGCACCGATTTTCTTGAAGAATTAAAGAAATAGGCGAAAGTCAGATAGGGAACCATGAATGGTGAACTGCGGAAGTAGCCGGATGACATGCCGCTCTGAACCGTTCACGGTTTTATTTTTACATCTTACGGCAAAATGAAGGACGTTCAAAAACATCATTCATTATGATACCATTCTAGCTTTGTTTAAATAATGTTGAAATATGAACGGGAAAATTCAAACATGGCAGATAAGGCAAAATTATTTAAGATAGCGCAAAAACACCTGTCCAAGGGGAACCTGGACAAGGCTATCAAAACCTTCCAGCAGTTGGCAGAGGTTGATCCCAACGATCAGCGGCTTATTTTGCGTCTTGCTGAAATTCTGGCCCGAGCCGGGAGGAAAAAGGAAGCCGTCGAGAACTATGAAAAGGTTGCCGCCGGATACATCAAACAGGATTTCCCTCCCAAGGCAATTGCTGTATACAGGACTATTCTTCGTCTGGACCCGGAGCTTTTTTCAGCCTACGAAAAACTGGCGGAACTCTATAAAAGCCAGGGGCTAGAGGCTGAGGCCCTGGCTATTTTCGAAAACCTTTTCAAGGTTTACGAAAGGAAGAACGACGAAGACAAACAGATAGATGTCCTCAAGCTCATGGCCGACATGGATCCCGAGAATCTGGGGTTCCAGGTCAGGTTGGGAGAGACCCTGGCCAGGAAGGGTCGGAAAAAAGAGGCTGCCGAGGCTTTGGCAAAAGCTGCAGCCACCCTCAGCCGGAGAGGATTCCACGACAGAGCTTCCCAGCTTTTCGAAAAAATCACCGCCTTGAATCCCGACAACACAGCGGTGCGAAGAGAGCTTTGTGCCCACTACCTCGAGAGCGGGAAGTATAATGAGGCCCGCACCGAGATCGAAGCAATCCTCGCGATTGAACCAGATGATCCACGGATGGTTCTCCTTTTGGGCCGAATCCTTTTCCAGTTGGGGAAAAGTGGTGAGGGAGAGGAGAAAATCTCGGAGTCGATCAAGCTTTTCCTGAAAGCCGGTGAGCTTGAATCTGTGATGAGGGAGTTTCTTTTTGTTGCCCAGTCTCATTTTAACAATGGTGAGGATTACGAGGCAGAGGCTTTTTATCGCCAGATCTTGTCAAATGTGCCAGGAGAGGTGAGGGCAATAAAAGGGCTCGTGTCGGTGGCGGAAAAGAGGAAAGATCGTGTTGGTCAGATAGACAATCTCCTTCTTCTTGGCCGGACAATGCAGCAGGCTGGAGATCGGGAGGGTGTTATAGATTCCTTCAGAAGGGTCAATGAGCTTGATCCCCTGAACGAGGAAGCCAAAGCTTATCTTGCTGGTGCTGGTCCTGTTGAACCCCCCGTTGTTCAGTTTGAAGAACAATCCATTGGTCTGGAAGGTGAGATCCAGGATGCGGATCTCGATGAAATCGAAGAGGTCGAACTTTTTGATGCTGAGGACATGGATCTGGAGGACATCAGTGAGGATGTCCTCGAAGAAGACATCGATGAAGAGATCCAGCTCATAGATGATGAGGAACCTGACAGGATTGTTCTTGATGCTGACGAGCCTCAGGTTGATTTTGGCGCAAAAGAGGTGGAGGAGGGGTTTATCCCTGAAATCGTTCTTGAAGATTACAAGGATGATTTCGAAGTGGATATCGGGGATTTTGAAACTGTGATGGAGGTCTCTGAAGTTGCCGGGGACGTTGCCGGGGAAGAGGCCGGGGGAGAAACAGAACCTGCAGGTTTTGACGAAGTGCAGGCTTCAGAATCTGTCGAACAGTTATCCGACGAGATGTCGCTTGAAGAGCTCCTCGCTGAAGCGGAAGTCTATGAAAGGTATGGCCTCAAAGAAAAGGTAGCCGAGACTCTGGAGAAAGCAAGGGTCAGGGCGCCTGGTGACCAGGAGGTACTCTCCAGGATAGCGGCCTTTGATTCGGGTACTAAAGTCCAGGGACTGTGTCCAGTCGCTGGGGATTCGGCACAGGAACTGCCTGAAACAGAGGATCCCCATCACGACCCCTTTTCAGAAGAACTCGAAGAGGCCGACTTCTACCATTCTCAGGGACTCGACGATGAGGCTTCCAAAATTTACAAGTCTATTCTGGAGCGTGACCCTCAGCAAAACAGGGCCTTGCAAGCACTTTCCTCTATCGAGGTGAAGGGCGCACCGGACGAGCCTGGGGCGGCAGAACCTGTTGATGAAGGGCGCACAACGGCTTTGTCTGTTGACCCCGGTGTGCCGGTAGAAACAGCTCTTGAATCGCGGTTCAATCCGGATACCGCTAAAGATGTCAAAAGTAAACTTATAGTAGAAGATTCAACTCCTGAAGGCATGAACGACTTCCTTGATATCGCTGAGGAGCTTCGCATAGAGATTGCTGAGGAGGATGCTGCGGAAGCCCGGATCGGACCTGCTGACGGGCCGGTCTCATTTGAAGAGATATTCAGCCAGTTCAAGGAAGGAATTAAGGAAACCCTGGGAGATGAGGAGTACGAAACCCACTACAACCTGGGGATCGCATACAAAGACATGGGCCTTTATGATGATGCCATCCTGGAGTTCGAGTCGGGTACCAGGGATCCTGCTCTGGCCCAGGATAGCTTTAGCCTGATGGCTATGTGCTATGTGGAGAAAAGGGATTACGAGTCAGCGATAAACGCCATTGTTCAAGCCATTGATATTTCAAATGGAGGGAGCAAAACGGGGCTTTTCTTCCAACTTGGTGAGGTGAAGGAAAAACAGAACTTGTGGTCGGAGGCTATAAAGGCTTATGAGCAGGTACAATCCGATGATCCTGCCTTCCAGGGTATAGGTGAAGCTATTGAGCGTGTTAAGGCTTCCCTTTCCCGTGGGGTGATCCAGGATGAGCCTGATGACTTGTCGGATGGCGGTATGGATAATATGCTTACGGACCTGATACGGGAGGTTGAGGAAATGGCCAAAGAGTCTTCCGGCGAAACAACGGACGAACCGGGTAAACCCAAAAAAGACAGGATATCCTATCTATAAAATGCTGCACTTTGAATTCCAGCCAGCATTTTATAGATAGTCATTTCCTGCAATGTTGAAATGACCATGTCAGGAGAATCCAAATGTTGATACAACCCTTATTTTCTTTCCTGAGGCCTGATCCGGTTGGCTGCCGGTTAAACGGATACGAGGAAATGACCTGTGAGCTACCTTGATTTTTACGGGCTTCAGATAGAGCCGTTTTCCAACGCTCCAAATGAGCGGTTCTACTACAATAGCGCTCAGCACGCACGGGCTTTGACCAGGATCATGTACGTGGCAGAGACCATGAAAGGCCTGGCTGTGGTGGTGGGCGACATAGGAACGGGGAAAACGACACTGGCCAGGAAGGTCCTGGACGGCCTGCCTTCCGAGGTTTACGAATCGGCTCTTCTGGTGATCCTGCATGCGGAGATTTCCCAGGAATGGCTGCTCAGAAGGATAGCCCAACAGCTGGGTATCGAAAACCCTGCCACCGAGAAACTCCAGATTATCGGACAACTATACCGTAAACTCCTTCATCTCCATGAAATGGGCAAAAAGGCTGTGGTCCTCATTGACGAGGCGCAGATGCTTAATACCCGAGAACTCATGGAGGAGTTCCGGGGGCTTTTGAACCTGGAGGTGACGGCGCACAAATTGATCACTTTTATTTTTTTCGGGCTGCCGGAGGTTGAGGATACCCTGGCGCTGGATCCGCCTCTCCTGCAGAGGGTTGCCATGAAGATCAGGTTATCGACCCTCACTGACGAGGCGACAAAAGCCTACGTTGTCCACAGGATGGCTATTGCCGGCAGCAGGGAAACCATCTTTACCGATGGGGCACTGAAGCTTATTTATAAGTATTCCGACGGTTTTCCGAGAAAGATCAACGTTCTTTGCGATAATGCCCTTTTTCAGGGTTTTCTCATGCGGCAACGGGTGATCGATGAAACTATTGTCATGGAAATGGCAGCTGACCTGGGCTTTGACGCCAGGATGGACAACCGAGCTGATATACCATCCATGGCTATTCCCGCCTCCTGGAACCCGGACGGTGTGAATGCGGAGGATGTTATTCCAGGTGAAATGCTGGTGCAGAACTTGAAAAATCCGGTTGTCCCCGAGATCCCACTGGAAGCGGTTCCGGAACAGTTGCAGACCCAGAACGCCCAGATCACCAGCGAGGACCTGGACCTGAAACTGGAGGAGTTTTTTGAGGATACGTTTAAGGAAAGTTGACGAGGTCAACTTTCCTGGTGAACCGTGAACAGTAAATTCGTGCCGGAGCTTTGAGCTCCGGTTTTGTATTCAGGACGCAGCACCCAGCACCCAGTAAAAAACCTTCATTTTTGTTAAGCGGCTAAAGCTATTGAATGCAAAGGACGCGGAGGGACGCAGAGGAAAAGCTGAAATATGGGTAAACAGGGCATTCCCGAAGAGTCGGACTTCACATTCTCAGGTTTTAATGATCCAGAATCTAAAATCCTAGGTCCAAGTTTTTCGCCGAACCGCCGATACCTGATTTTCATTCTACGTTCTACATTCTGATTTATACGGTTAGCTCTTGACATCTAACTTCTTAAGACCCTATAATCATTCAAATTTTTCAAGGGGGAGCCATGAGCAAAGCAAGGCAGGACCTGATCAAGCGAATTCTTGAAGAAGATGAGGAGTACAGAGATCTGCACGAGAAGCATCTGGCCTTTGAAGAGCAAATACAGGAACTCCAGAAAAGACCCCCGTCTACTGAAATTCACTTTGAAATCGAGGGGTTAAAGAAACAAAAGCTGCAGGGGAAAGACAAGATGGAAAGGATTCTTACCAAGTATAGCTAGGATTGCATGCTGGTGGCTTATTCAAGGCGAGGCCATTGGCCTCGTTTTTTTTGCATCTAATAGAGTATTTATTAAGGATAACCCCCTAAAAAAAGGAAGTTTTTATGAGTGGAAAAATGAGAAGCGATCGTGTCAAGAAGGGACCGGAAAGGGTACCATCACGTGCTCTTCTCTATGCCACAGGGGTGACCCCCTCCGCTCTGAAACGGCCTCATATAGGGGTATTCACCAGCTTTACCGACATCATCCCGGGCCACGTTGGGATGAGGGAGCTGGAAAGGGCCATCGAAAAAGGTGTCCACACTGGTGGCGGCCTCTCCTTTCTGGTGGGGATCCCTGGAGTGTGCGATGGCGTGGTTATGGGGCATGAAGGAATGAGATACAGTCTGCCCACGAGGGAGTGGATATCTGACCTCGTTGAGGCAGTTACCCAAGGGCACGCTTTTGACGGCATCATTCTGCTCACCAACTGTGACAAGATCAGCCCCGGTATGCTCATGGCAGCAGCCCGTCTGGACATACCTGCACTCATGGTAACGGCCGGCCCCATGCACTCTGGTATGTACAAGGGCCAGCGTCGTTCCCTGGTGAGGGACACTTTCGAGGCGGTGGGACGGTACCAGGCCGGGCAGATGGACGAGGAAGAGCTCGAGTGTTTGGCCCTGGAGACCTGCCCGGGACCTGGAGCCTGCCAGGGAATGTACACGGCCAACACCATGGCCTGCGTCACAGAGTCCCTGGGTCTCTCCTTGCCATATAGCGCAACGGCTCTGGCCGGTTTCGCCGAGAAGAAGCGCATCGCTTTTGAGAGTGGCGAGCGCATTGTGGCCATGATCAATGAAGGGCTTACCACCTCGAAGATCCTGTCTCAAAACGCTTTTGAGAACGCCATAGCAGTGGACATGGCCCTGGGAGGTTCTACAAACACCGCCCTGCATGTCCCTGCCATAGCCCACGAGGCCAATATCAAGGTCGACCTGGACATGTTCGACCGGATCAGCGCAAAAACACCCCACATCGCCAACATTCGGCCGGGTGGCGAGCACTTTATGGAAGATCTTCATTACGCCGGAGGAGTGCCAGCTGTGTTGTCGCGCTTACAGCCCCTTTTAAAACCGGCCATGACCGCTGCCGGGGTGGATATCATGAAGATAGCGGAGTCGGCCGAGATCAAGGACGACGATGTCATACGGTCCATGGATAACCCTTATCACGCACAGGGAGGGATCGCTGTTTTGAGGGGCAACCTTGCCCCCGACGGCTGCGTCGTCAAGCAGACTGCCGTGAGCGATGACATGCTCGTATTTGAGGGGCCTGCTCGTGTATTTGAGCAGGAAGAGGAAGCCATGGCGGCTGTTATGGCTCGGACGATCCTGGACGGCGACGTTCTTGTGATCCGGAACGAAGGACCTCGAGGCGGCCCCGGTATGAGGGAGATGCTGTCTGTTACTGCGGCATTATCCGGGTTGGGGCTTAAGGTGGTTCTCCTCACCGATGGCCGATTTTCCGGAGGAACCAGAGGCCCTTGCATCGGGCACATTTCTCCGGAGTCCGCAGCTGGCGGAAATATTGCCTTTGTTCAGGAAGGTGACACGATCAGGGTAGATATACCGGGGCGAAATCTTGATCTCATGGTTTCGGAAGATGAACTTGAAACCAGACGGAAGCTCTGGACCCCTCCGAAACCAAAATATCGCCGCGGTATCCTGGGACGTTACGCACGCCTCGTCCATTCGGCAGCCACAGGCGCTATATTGGACGACGAGTAAAATTGATGGACTAGCAAAAACTCCATCACCCCGTTCTGCCATTGGCGGGATCGCCCTCAATAAAACTTGAAGATATTTTTTGCGAGGTTAACAAGAATTGACGGAGACAGGTTATGCAGATGACAGGCGATCAAATACTGGTTCAATCGCTGAAAGATGAAGGGGTCGATATCATGTTCGGCTACCCAGGGGGGGTACTGCTGGGTTTATACGATGCCCTGTTTAATAGTGGTATCAAACATGTGCTTCCGAAACATGAACAGGCGGCGGCTCATGCCGCGGACGGTTACGCCAGGTCCACCGGGAAAGTAGGGGTCGTTCTGGCCACCTCGGGTCCCGGTGCTACCAACCTGATCACAGGGGTGGCCACAGCCTTCATGGATTCAGTCCCCCTTGTAGTTTTGACCGGCCAGGTCTCGACCCACATGATCGGCGGCGACGCCTTTCAGGAAGCGGATATCATCGGGATCACGCGTCCTATAACAAAGCACAGTTATCTGGTCACGAAGACCGAGGACATTGCCAGGATTGTTCAGGAGGCGTTTCACATTGCGGGAACGGGAAGGCCCGGCCCCGTCTTGATCGATTTACCCAAAGACGTGCTGACCGGCAAAGCAAAGTACAATCGTCCGAAGTCTGTAAATATCAGAGGGTACAAACCCAAGGTCGAGGGACACTCTGGGCAGATAAAGCGTGTCCTGACAGAGATCAAAAAGGCCAAAAAGGCGGTCATTTACGCTGGTGGCGGAGTTATCCTTTCGGGGGCCAGCGCGGAGCTTTTAAAGTTTGCGGAGTACAACCAGATCCCGGTGACCAACACACTCCTGGGACTGGGCGGATTTCCGGCGGACCACCCGCTTTTTCTGGGAATGCTTGGAATGCACGGTGCCTACGTGGCCAACATGACCATCCATGAATCGGACCTCATTCTGGCCATCGGGGCACGGTTCGATGACAGGGTGACAGGCAACGTGGCCAAGTTCGCTCCCAATGCCCGGGTCGTTCACATTGACATCGACCCGTCTGCCATCAGCAAGAACATCGTTGTCCACGTCCCTGTGGTGGGAGACGTCAAGGGTGTTCTAACCGAACTGAACCGCCTTCAGAAGAAGGAAGAGCCGGTGTGGGGCGAGATCAGGCAGAGTTGGCTCGATCATGTCCGCCGGTGGTCTGAGGAAAGACCTTTTTCCTATGACAAGGACACCAAGCAGATCAAGCCACAGTATGTCATCGAACGTCTTAGCGAACTTGCCCCGAAGGACGCCATCATCACCACTGAGGTGGGTCAGAACCAGATGTGGACGGCCCAGTTCTACAATTTTACCAAACCCAGAACCCTCCTCTCCTCCGGGGGGCTGGGTACCATGGGTTACGGTTTTCCGGCGGCTATGGGGGCTCAGTTCGCAAATCCGGACAAACTGGTTGTTGACATCGCGGGTGATGGAAGCATTCAGATGAATATTCAGGAACTGGCTACCATCGCCCAATACAACCTGCCGGTGAAGATCCTCATCCTCAACAACTGCTTCCTGGGTATGGTCAGGCAGTGGCAGGAACTGTTCTACGGTGCCAGATACTCCTCTACATGCCTCGCCTCCAACCCCGATTTTGTCAGGATCGCTGAAGCCTATGGTGTCAAGGGGATCAAGGTCGAGGACAAGAAGGATGTTGACGCAGGCCTGATCGAGATGATCAATCACGATGGTCCGGTGCTTCTCGAGGTCATGGTGGACCGGGAGGAGGGAGTCTATCCCATGGTTCCTGCCGGCGCAGCATCGAGCGATATGATTTTCGGCCCGAATAAGAAAGACACAAAGAAGCTCAAGGTTGTTAAATAATACCGGGCTTAAAAGATCTTAAACTGCTGCGAGGTGAGTGATGAAGCATACAATTTCCATAACAGTTGAGAACAGGTTCGGCGTCCTGTCGCGGGTGGTGGGTCTTTTCTCCGGGCGAGGTTTCAACATAGACAGCCTGAGCGTCGGTGAGACTATCGATCCGGAGATCTCCCGGATAACCATCGTAACCAGAGGAGACGACCGGATCATTGAGCAGGTCACGAAACAGCTGCACAAACTGGTGGACGTTATCAAGGTTATCGACCTGACCGACCTGAACTTCGTGGACAGGGAATTGATCCTGATTAAGGTCAGCGCCGCAGAGAAGGCAAAGGCTGAGATCCTCAGGATCAATGAGATCTTCCGTGGCAAGATTGTCGATGTTTCACCTGCCAGCTATACTTTTGAGGTTACTGGCGACGAAGAAAAGATCGAGGCGTTTCTCAAACTTGTGAAGCCTTTTGGTGTGAAGGATGTCTCCAGGACCGGCAAAGTGGCGATCAGCAGAGAGATGTGAACCGCCATTTAAAATAGTCGCAGGAATGAATTTAGAATTCCATATTCCACATTCTACATTCTACATTCCGATTTTTTTGAAAGGAGCAAAACACATGGACGTACTAACTGAGAAGGATCTGTACTTGAAAGGTAAGCCTTTGGCTGGAGTGAAGGTGGCGATCATCGGTTACGGCAGTCAGGGTCATGCCCAGGCCCTGAACCTCAAGGAAAGCGGTGTGGATGTGACCATCGGTCTCATTGAGGGTGATGCGGGCCGTGAGGCTGCAAAAAAAGCCGGTTTTTCAGTCAAGACTATCGAGGAGGCCAGCGCCGGCGCTGATCTCGTCATGATGCTTGTTCCTGATGAGTTCCACAAAGTGGTTTTTGAGGGACAGATCCTTCCCAACATCAAGGATGGTGCGGTACTGGCTGTGTCCCACGGTTTCTCCATCCATTACGGGCAGGTGGTGCCCCCCAGGACCATGGATGTCATCATGGTCGCTCCTAAAGGCCCTGGGCACCTGGTACGCAGCGAATTCCTCCAGGGACGTGGTGTACCTGTCCTTGTGGCTGTCCACCAGGATGTTTCCGGTAAGGCCAGGCAATATGGCATGGAGTACGCTGTAGGAACCGGCGCCGGTCGGGTGGGCATTCTTGAGACCACCTTCCGTGAGGAGACCGAGACGGACCTGTTCGGTGAGCAGGCGATCCTGTGCGGTGGTGCGGTGAGTCTGGTCGTGGCAGGTTACGAGACCCTTGTGAACGCCGGTTACGCTCCCGAGATGGCCTATTTTGAATGCCTTCACGAACTCAAACTCATCGTGGACCTGCTCTACCAGGGCGGCATCGGTACCATGAACTATTCCGTGAGCAATACCGCAGAGTATGGCGGGTTGACAAGAGGTGACAGAGTCATCGACGAACATGTCCGGGAGGAGATGGAGGAGATACTCGCTGAGGTGCAGAGCGGGGAGTTTGCCAGGGAGTGGATCCTGGAGAACCAGGCCGGGAGGCCCGTGTTCAACGCCCTCAGCCGTGAAATGAACGATCATCCCATCGAAGAGGTGGGCAAGCGGCTCCGGGCCCTCATGCCGTGGCTCAAGGAAGAATCTGCCGTTAAGGATAAGGAATAAGGAACACAGCACATGTCTGTAGTGGCAAGGGAAGGGATACCTCACATATCGATCCCGTCCTTCCTGGCGGTGATACTTCTCCTCACGGGCTATCCCCTGGGAGGAGCCGCGGCCGGTATAGTCGCCATTTCGGTGGCCCTTTTCTTCAGGGACCCTGAAAGAGCCCATTCGGCGGGTCCGGGGGAGATCCTGTCTCCGGCCGATGGGCGCATCGTTGCTGTTGATCGGGTCCAGGAGGACCGCCACCTGGACGGCGGGGCCCTCCGGATAAGCGTTTTCATGAGCATCTTTAACGTTCATGTGAACCGGGTACCCATGGATGCCAGTGTGGTCACTGTAAAACACATCTCGGGCGGATTCGCCATGGCACACCTGGACGATGCCGGACTTATCAATGAGCGGACCGAGATCCTCCTTGTGGACAGTTCAGGCAGAAAAAGTCTGATGGTCCAGGTGGCGGGGTTAGTGGCGAGGAGGATCATCTGCAGGTTGAGGCAAGGCGATGATGTGGTGAGGGGAAGCAGGTTCGGTCTCATCTGTTTTGGTTCAAGAGTTGACCTGTACCTTCCTGAGAAAGCTCAGCCCCTGGCCCGGATCGGCGATCGTGTCCGGGCTGGCCAGAGTGTGCTGGCTCAAATGTGATGGACTCGTAATAAGTCCATCATTCAGGATCTCGAAGAGACTTTTTACGAAGTTGTTAAACAAGATGAGGGGGACTTTAAATGGATGGTGACGGACCAAGCCGGCGAGCTGTATATCTTCTGCCCAATATGATCACGACCCTGGCTCTCTTCACCGGTTTCATTTCGGTGGTCGCTTCCATCGATGGGAATTACCAGCGGGCCGCAGTGGCCATCGTTGTGGCCGGTGTGTTCGACGCCCTGGACGGACGGATCGCCCGGCTGACCAGGACCTCTTCCCTTTTCGGGGTACAGTACGACAGCCTTTCCGACATTACCGCTTTCGGTGTGGCCCCGGCCCTCCTGGTGTTCACGGCGGTTCTGCACCCCCTGGGTCGCTTCGGGTGGCTGGGGGCGTTCCTGTTTTTGGCCTGCGGAGCGCTCCGGCTGGCGCGTTTCAACGTACAGGCCCAGCGGGTAGGGGAGAAGCACTTTACCGGATTGCCGATCCCTGCCGCCGGCGGGATGGTTGCCGTATCGGTCCTGCTGGTCATGGAACTGGTGCCCAACGGCGGGTTCGAACCCCAGGCTGTGAAGGTGGTCTTTATCGCCGGTGTCTACGCACTGTCTTTCCTCATGGTGAGTATGGTGCCGTACCCGAGCTTTAAACAGATCGTCATCCCGCGCCGTAAAGCTTTCCAGGCCCTGGCCTTCGTGACCGTGCTCCTTGTGACCATGGCCAATTACCCCGTCTATTTTCTGTTCGGGTTCGGGTTTTTCTATATCGTCATCAGCCCGATCATAGGGGCCTGGATCCTGAAAAAACTTGGTGTTCTGGACACTGAAAAACTGGAAACCTTCACAATCGAGGATGAGGACATTCTCGAAGACAATTGAGAGGAGGTGGTGGCGCACCATGGGGCTAGGTGAAAGTGACCTTGGAATGAACAGTATCGGTACCGGTAACGGTCGTGGTGGCGCTGCCGTCAGTTAGAAAGAGGGGCGAACCCTCAACTTTAGACCTTCCCCCCGGCACCGTAATTCAAAAAAACAGTATACCCCGGGTACGGGGAACGGAAGGAGCAACAAATGTCCGACAGGATAATCATTTTCGATACGACCTTAAGAGATGGCGAACAATCACCCGGAGCTTCCATGAACCTGGAGGAGAAGCTCCAGGTGGCCAGGCAGCTGGAACGCATGAACGTGGACGTCATAGAGGCGGGGTTCCCCATAGCCTCCGAGGGCGACTTCGAAGCTGTGCGCGCTGTGGCCAGGGCGATGAAGAAGACCGCCGTGGCAGGTCTGTGCCGGGCCAGCAAAAAGGACATCGACAGGGCCTGGGAGGCGCTCAAGGAGGCGAAAATACCGAGGATCCACACCTTCCTGGCCACTTCGGACATCCACGTCAAACTCAAGCTCCAGAAGACCCACGACCAGGTGAAACAGATCGCTGTGGATGCCGTTCGTCACGCGGCAGGATATACCGATAACGTTGAGTTTTCGGCTGAAGACGCGGCGCGAAGCGATGTGTCCTACCTGTGTGAGGTCATTGAGGCTGTTATCGAGGCCGGGGCAAAGACCGTCAACATTCCGGACACCGTGGGATACGCTATACCCGACGAGTTCGGAAACCTTATCGCCACCATCCGCGACCGGGTTCTCAATGTGGATCAGGCTATCCTTTCCGTTCACTGCCACAACGACCTGGGGCTTGCTGTTGCCAACTCCCTGGCAGCCGTCCAGGCAGGAGCCCGACAGGTGGAATGTACTATCAACGGGATCGGAGAACGGGCCGGTAACGCTTCCCTGGAGGAGACGGTCATGTCTCTCAGGACCCGTCAGGATTATCTGAATGCACACACGGATATTTGCACCGAGGAGATCTACAGGGCGAGCAGGCTGGTTTCCGGTATTACCGGGATCCTGGTCCAGCAGAACAAGGCCATCGTTGGAGCCAACGCCTTTGCACACGAAGCAGGCATTCACCAGGACGGCATGCTCAAGGACAGGACCACCTACGAGATCATGACCCCGGAGTCGGTGGGGATCAAGGAAAGTTCCCTGGTCCTGGGAAAACATTCCGGCCGTCACGCCTTCAGGAACCGCCTGGATGAGTTGGGCATCGAACTTACTGACGAACAGCTCCAGACAGCCTTCATTGCCTTTAAAAGCCTGGCCGACAAGAAGAAGACGATTTACGACGAAGATATCGAGGCCCTCATCGCAGAGGAGATCCTGCGTCTCCCGGACAAGTTCAAACTGATCAGCGCCAACTTTACAAGTGGGACCGGAGTTGTACCCTCCGCCACCGTTGAGGTGGAGATCGACGGCAAGGTAAAGACAAATGCGGAGTTCGGTGACGGTCCTGTGGATGCCGTTTTCAAGGCCATCAAGAAGACCTGCAAGAGCAGGGCGAAGCTTTTGAGGTTCACCGTATCAGCCATCACCGGGGGAGCAGACGCCATGGGTGGTGTAACCGTACGTATCAAGGAGAACGGGTACACCATCATCGGGCAGGGTGCCCATTCGGACATCATCGTGGCCTCTGCGAGGGCCCTGATCAACGCCCTGAACAAACTGGAGTACAGGAAGAAGACCCAGAAGACAGCGGAGATGGAGAGGCCGAGCTTATAAACAAGTCCAACGCCCAAAGTCCAACGTCCAAAGTAAACATTAGGACTCAGGTGGTACCTGTTTAAACCCGTTGGACATTGGACACGGGACATTGGACCGGAGGCAGAGAATATGCCCATGACCATTACACAAAAGATCCTTGCGGCCCATTGCGGCCGGGATGAAGTGCACCCGGGGGAGATCATCATGGCGGATATCGACCTTGCTCTGGGTAACGATATTACCGCCCCCATTTCCATCAAGATCCTAAGGGAAAAGGGGATCAAGAAGGTGTTTGATCGTGACAGGGTCGCCCTGGTGCCTGACCACTTTGCTCCCAACAAGGACATTGCTTCAGCCCAGCAGTGCAAGGACCTCAGGGAGTTCGCCCGGGATTTCGATATAACGCACTACTTTGAACTGGGTGAAATGGGTGTGGAACATGCCCTCCTCCCCGAAAAGGGTCTGGCCCTTCCGGGCGAGCTCATCATTGGAGCGGACAGTCATACCTGCACCTATGGTGCCCTTGGCGCGTTTTCCATGGGTATGGGAAGTACCGATCTGGCTGGCGCCTTGATCAGTGGAAAGGCGTGGTTCAAGGTTCCCGGCGCGATCAAGTTCGTCATCGATGGGAAACTGAAGCCCTGGGTGGGTGGTAAGGACCTCATTCTCTACATCATAGGAAAGATCGGGGTCGACGGCGCTCTTTATCAGTCCATGGAGTTTACGGGAGAAACGGTTCGCGCTCTTCATATGTCCGACCGCTTGACAATGTGCAACATGGCCATAGAGGCCGGTGCCAAGAACGGCATCATCGAGCCTGACGAGATCACCGAAGAGTACGTCAGGGAACGGACATCCAGACAATGGAAGAACTACAGCAGCGATGCCGATGCCGAGTACCTGGATGAGATCCGGATAAACGCTTCGGATGTGGATCTGCAGGTGGCTTTCCCTCACCTCCCTGAAAACTCCAGGCCGGTGGGTGAGGCCAGGAATGTGGCCATCGATCAGGTCGTCATCGGATCGTGCACCAACGGTCGCCTGGAGGACTTTCAGGCGGCAGCAAGGGTCCTCAAGGGAAGAAAAGTCGCCCCGGGTGTTCGGCTGATCATGATCCCGGCCACACCCCTTATCTATCGCCAGACCATGGAGGAAGGACTCTTCGACATCTTCCTGTCTGCGGGAGCAGTCATTAGCCCTCCCACATGCGGTCCGTGCCTGGGTGGACACATGGGAATCCTCGCAGAGGGAGAAGTCGCTGTGGCAACGACGAACAGGAACTTCGTGGGCCGCATGGGTCACCCCAAGAGCGAGGTGTATCTGGCCGGGGCGCCGGTGGCAGCGGCGTCGGCGGTCGCGGGGACCATAAGTTCCCCGGAAGATCTATAAAACAAGAATGGTGAAGGAAGAAGGAAGAAGAAAGACATAAAATAGGCACAGATAAAGTGCTTTTTCTTCCTCCTCCATCCTTCCCTATTCCTCCTTCTTAAATATGGGAGTTGATATGGATAAGATCTTAAAAGGCAACACCTGGCGTTACGGGGACGATGTGGACACAGACGCCATCATTCCCGCACGCTATCTCAACACCTCCGACCCGGGGGAGCTCGCCTTGCATTGTATGGAGGACGCGGACCCTGATTTTCCCAATAAAGTTGCACCGGGGGACATTATTGTGGGCGGCAAGAACTTCGGATGCGGGTCGTCCCGAGAGCATGCTCCCATTGCCATTAAGGCAGCGGGTGTCTCATGTGTTATTGCTGGTTCCTTCGCAAGGATTTTCTACCGCAACGCCTTCAATATGGGGCTTCCCATTTTTGAATCAGCGGAGGCGGCGAAGGGGGTTCGGACCGGAGACAAGGTGGAGGTGGATCCTGCCACCGGGATCATTAAAAATCTCAGCACTAAAAAACAATACAATGCCGAACCGTTCCCGCCTTTCATGATGGATCTCATCAAGGCCGGCGGGCTGATACCTTTTCTTCTCAAGGAGCAATCACATGGCTGAATCAAAACAGGAGTTCGACATACTTGTCCTCCCCGGCGACGGCATAGGGGTAGAAGTCACCGCGGAGGCTGTCAAAGTCCTCAAAGCCACAGGGCAGCTCCACGGATTTACATTCAAGCTGAAGACAGCCCTGGTGGGTGGAGCGGCTATTGATGCCGAGGGAGCGCCTGTAAGCAAAGAGACCATAAAGTTGGCCGCTGATGCAGATGCCGTTCTCCTGGGGGCCGTTGGCGGTACCAAATGGGATGATCTTCCCACCGACAAAAGGCCGGAAAAAGGACTTCTCGGAATGCGCAAGGATCTGGACCTTTTTGCCAACCTGCGTCCTGTCCAGGTTTTTGGTCCCCTGGCATCAGCATCGACTCTCAAACCGGAGGTAGTAAAAGGTATCGATCTCCTGGTGGTCAGGGAACTGGTATCGGACCTCTATTTCGGTGAACCCAGAGGCATCAGGGATACGCCCAACGGCCGGGAAGGGTTCAACACCATGCGTTATCTGGACTGGGAGGTCGAGCGCATAGCTCGGAAGGCCTTTGAAATAGCCATGGGACGCCCCCGCAGGAAGTTGACCTCGGTAGACAAGGCCAACGTCCTGGAGACGAGCGCGCTCTGGCGGGAGGTCGTCATCGAAGTGGCCCGTGATTTCCCGGATGTGGAACTGGACCACATGTTTGTGGACAACTGCAGCATGCAGCTCATCAGGAACCCGGCACAGTTCGACGTTATCGTCACCGGGAACATTTTTGGGGATATTATCTCCGATGAGGCCTCCATGCTCACCGGGTCCATAGGGATGCTGCCCTCGGCCAGCCTTGGAGAGGGAGTGGCTCTATATGAACCTGTCCACGGCAGCGCTCCTGACATAGCCGGGCAGGGAAAAGCCAACCCCCTCGCCATGATCCTGTCTGCGGCCATGATGCTGGAGATAAGCTGCCAGGCACCCGAAGCGGCCGGGTCGATACGGGTAGCGGTGAACCGTGTTCTGGAAGAAGGCTACAGGACCGGAGATATCGCCCAGGAGGGATCAAATGTGGTTTCCTGCAGCGAGATGGGCGATCTGGTGACTGAGCGCCTGAGCGGACAGGTTTAATGAGATCCATTAAGGTCGGTATAATTGGGTTGGGAAACATCGGATGCGGGACGATGCAGATCCTTACCGAGAACAGGGAGATCCTGAGCGAGCGCGTTGGTGCCACCATCGATGTGGTCTATGCAGCCGACCTGGATTTGAACCGACCGCGGCCGGTTGATGTCCCTCAGTCCATCCTGACTACTGACGCCATGGATATTCTACGGGACCCGCAGGTCCAGATCGTTGTTGAACTCATTGGCGGTATTGAACCGGCCAGAAGCTATATCCTGGAAGCTATTGAGAACGGAAAGCATGTTGTGACGGCCAACAAGGCCCTTTTATCGGAGCACTGGCAGGAGTTGGTGGAAAAGGCAGAGGAAAAGGGGGTCTCCCTGCTTTACGAGGGAAGTGTCGGTGGCGGGATCCCTCTTATCAGGACCATCAAGGTGGGGCTGGTGGCCAACAGGATCCGGTCGGTAACCGGGATAATAAACGGGACGTGCAATTATATCCTTTCAAAGATGTCTTCGGAAAAACTGGCTTTTGATGAGGCCCTGTCCATGGCCCAGGAAAAGGGTTATGCGGAAGCTGATCCGGCCATGGATGTAGAGGGCATAGACGCAGCTCAGAAGCTGTCCATCCTTGTGAACCAGTGTTTTGACGTTCCTATGTCCTACAAGGATCTGCCTTACCAGGGCATTACTGAACTGACCTCCATGGACCTTGAGATGGCTGAGGAGTTCGGTTACCGTATAAAGCTTCTGGCCTCGGCCCGGAGTACGACCAGAAATTCCAACAGGGAGGTGGAGGCCTGGGTGCACCCGGCTCTGGTGCCTGAGAAACATCCTCTTGCCGCAGTGGATAACGTATTTAACGCAGTTTATATAGAGGACGACAACCTGGGTCCATCATTGTATTACGGACGGGGAGCTGGCGCCCTTCCAACAGGCAGCGCCGTTGTTGCCGATATCGTCTCCTGTTCGCGGGACATCCTTTCGGGAGCCGTCGGCAGGGTCCCCGTGGGCGGCAACCGCCAGGGACCGGTGGGACAGCAGCGCAATTCCCAACTCGCCCGGGACAACGTGAGCGAATTTTACGTCAGGGTAACAGCCAGGGATCGTCCAGGGGTCCTGTCCGCAATTTCAGGACTGCTGGGAAAAAGTGAGATCAGTATCAGTTCGGTGATCCAGAGAGGCCGCGAACTGGTAGATGGCGGCGGGGTTCCAATTGTAATGATCATCCACGAAACCTCCTATGCCAGAATGATCCAGGCACTATCCGATCTTGATGCCATGGATGTGACCCTGGGGAAGAGTTTCTACATGAGAATACTTTCCGAGGAGAAAGACCAGTGAGCGAAAGGGGCAAATATATCGTCCTGCTCGGGGACGGTATGGCTGACAGACCGGTGGATGAACTCGGCGGACGGACGCCACTCATGGCGGCGCGGACACCCAATATGGACCGCATCGCCCTGGAAGGCGTCCTGGGCATGGTAAGGACATTACCTGAGGGGATGCCCCTTGGATCGGATGTGGCCAACCTCACCGTTCTCGGGTACGACCCGAAAACAGTCTACACCGGGCGTTCGCCCATCGAGGCCGCCGGCATGGGTGTTGACCTGGGTCTCGGGGATGTGGCGTACAGGTGCAACCTGGTCACCCTCGGCAGGGGCGGCGCTGAGGGCCTTGACACGGATCTGGCGGGAGAACTCAAACCCGAGTTCATCATGGTCGATTTCGCTGGAGGGCATCCCGGTGACGAGGAAGCCGAGAGCATTGTCTCGACCCTCGCGAAGGAACTCGGGGAAGAGGGGATCGAATTTCATCCAAGCGTGTCCTACCGTCACCTCATGGTCTGGAGAAAAGGGCTGCAGGATCTGACGGTGAGTCCCCCCCACGATCTGACGGATGAAAAGATCGGGATCGGATGGCCGCGGGGCGCAGCCTCCGAAAGGATCCTGGATCTCATGACGAGCTCGGTGGGGCTTCTTGCCCGGCATCCGGTAAACGTCATGCGCGCCTCCAAAGGCATAAAACCGGTGAACGCCATCTGGCTGTGGGGCCAGGGCGTTAAACCCGGTATGAAGTGTTTTCGTGATGTCTACGGCCTTGACGGGGCCATGATCTCAGCCGTTGACCTTATGAGAGGTCTTGCGGTCTCCATCGGATTTGAGGTCATCAAAGTGCCTGGCGCCACCGGCTACCTCGACACCAACTATGAGGGTAAGGCCTCGGCGGCGCTAAAAGCCCTTGAAAGGGTAGACATCGTCTACCTTCACGTGGAGGCTCCCGACGAAGCCGGGCACAGCGGTTCCCTGGAGAACAAGATCAGGGCCATGGAGGATTTCGACAGCAGGGTTGTCGGACCGGTCCTGGATGGACTGAAAGAGCTGGGGCCCCACAGGGTCCTGCTCCTGCCCGACCACGCTACACCACTGGAAATAAAGACCCATTCTGCAGAACCGGTACCCTTTGCCATATATGATTCCCTGATCTCAGGCGGTTCCGGGGGGACTTATGATGAAGCTTCTGGGGCTTCAACGGGCATTCATATTGAGAACGGATATGAGTTGATGGGGAAGTTTATCAGAAAGGAACTGTAACAAACTCCGGAAGAGGAGAGGAGGAGAAGAGGTGAAGAGGAGGGATTGGCACTTCCCCTTTTCCCCATGTCCCTTCTTCCCCTTTTCCTAGATGTGAAGCACTGAGAGGGGGCAACAAATGGCGCTCGTAGTTCAGAAGTACGGTGGTACTTCAGTAGGGACCACCGAAAAGATCAGACATGTGGCGTCCCGAGTCAAGAAAACCCGGGACGCTGGCAACGACGTTGTTGTGGTCGTATCGGCCATGGCTGGCGAGACCAACAAGCTGGTGGATCTTTGCAACCAGATGATGGAACTTCCGGATGCCAGGGAGTACGATGTGGTCGTTTCGACAGGGGAGCAGGTGACCATCGGTCTTCTTTCCATGGCCTTAAAGAACATGGGGCAGGAGGCGATATCTCTTATGGGTTTTCAGATCCCCATACATACGGACAACGTCTACGCCAAGGCCAGGATCAGCCGCATCGAGAACGTCAGGATCTTCGACAACCTGAAGGCAGGGAAAGTCGTGGTGGTACCAGGGTTCCAGGGTATCGACGAGACCGGAAACGTGACGACCCTTGGTCGAGGCGGTTCCGATACCTCTGCCGTTGCCCTTGCCGCGGCTCTGAAGGCCGATTCCTGTGAGATCTACACCGACGTTGAAGGGATCTACACCACCGACCCGAATATTGTTCCGGAGGCGAGGAAAATACCCAGGATCAGCTACGATGAGATGCTCGAAATGGCCAGCCTGGGAGCCAAGGTCCTCCAGATCAGGTCGGTGGAGTTCGCCAAAAAATATAATGTTCCGCTGCACGTCAGGTCCACCTTCACCGAAACGGAAGGCACCTGGGTGACAAAGGAGGATATGGATATGGAAAGGGTAGTGGTTTCCGGTGTGACCTACGACAAAAACGAGGCCAAGGTATCCATTCTTGGTGTACCGGACAAGCCTGGTATCGCGGCAAAGATCTTTGGCCCCATCGCTGATTCCAACATTAATGTGGACATGATCATCCAGAATATCAGCACCGACGATCACACAGATCTCACCTTTACGGTGCCAAAAACAGATCTTGCCCAGGCCCTGTCAATCGTAGGACCTATAGGGAAGGAGATCGGCGCGAAGGATATTGTTACGGACGACAGTGTTGCCAAGGTCTCCATTGTCGGTAATGGGATGCGGAGCCATTCAGGGATCGCATCGACGTTATTCAAGGCCCTGGCTGCGGAGGGGATCAACATCATGATGATCAGCACCTCGGAGATCAAGGTGTCCTGTGTGATAGATAGCAAATACACCGAGCTGGCTGTCCGGATTCTCCACGAGGCTTTCGGTTTGAGTGAAGAATCCAAATAGAAGAGTTTGAGAATTGGAAAGGTAGGAAAGTCATGGGTTCCGGAAAGAAGGATCAGGTAATACTTTACGACACGACCTTAAGAGACGGCACGCAGGCTGAGGAAATAAGCCTGCAGTTGATGGACAAGGTCGCTATTGCCCATAAGCTGGACGAACTCGGTATGGATTTCATCGAGGCTGGCTGGCCGGGCTCAAATCCAAAAGATGCCGAGTTCTTCGAACTGTCGAGGAGCCTTTCCCTTTCCCACGCAAGGATCACTGCCTTTGGTTCCACAAGGCGAAAAGGCATCAAAGCCGCGGACGACCCCCAGATCCTGGCGCTTCTCAAGGCGGCCGACGCGATCACCATCTTTGGCAAGAGCTGGCACCTGCACGTCAAGGAAGCGCTTCGTACAACCCTTGAGGAAAACCTGGAGATGATCAACGATTCGGTCTCCTTTTTAAACAAGAATGCCGACATCGTTTTTTACGATGCCGAACACTTCTTCGACGGTTACAAGGACAACCCGGAATACGCGTTAAAAACTCTGGATGCGGCTTACCAGGGTGGTGCTCAGTGCCTCATCCTGTGCGACACCAACGGCGGGACCCTGCCTTCAGAAATCAGGGCCATTACCAACCAGGTCCAGGAGAGGCTGCCGGATGCACGGCTGGGGGCACACATGCACAACGATTCTGAGTGTGCAGTGGCAAACAGCCTGGTCATGGTCAAAGAGGGCGCTCGGCATGTTCAGGGAACCATCAACGGGTGGGGGGAGCGGTGCGGTAACGCCAACCTGGTCTCCATTATCCCCTCACTTGTTCTGAAAAAAGGGTTTAAATGCAGTGTAGATGGTGAAAAGCTGGCCCGTCTGAGAGAAATGTCCCTCACTATAGCCGAAATGGCAAATATGAACCCCGATCCCCGGCAGGCTTTTGTGGGCCGCAGCGCCTTTGCACACAAGGGTGGAGTCCACGTTTCGGCCATGCAGCGGAACCGGGAGACCTACGAACACATCGACCCTGCTCTCGTGGGAAACAGGACCAGGGTGCTTCTTTCAGATCTTTCGGGCCGCAGCAACGTCATCTTCAAGGCCAAGGAGTTTGGCGTTGAGGTGGATGAGAAAGACCCGGCCATTGCCAAGGTTCTTGAGACTACAAAGGATCTGGAGAACCGGGGATTTCTCTACGAATCGGCAGAAGGTTCCTTCGAACTCCTGCTTAAAAAAGCGTTGGGCCGTCACCGGCGTTTCTTCGGCCTTGTGGGTTTCAGGGTCATTGATGAAAAGAGGGATTGGGATAAGCCGCCCCTGTCAGAAGCTACTATTATGGTGGAGGTGGGCGATCATGTGGAGCACACCGCCGCTGTGGGTAACGGTCCCGTTGATGCCATGAACGAAGCTCTCAGAAAAGCCCTGACGAAGTTCTACCCTGTACTGGAACAGGTGAAGCTCCTGGATTTCAAGGTAAGGATCCTGCCTGAAGACAAAGGTACAGCAGCGACTACAAGGGTTATCATCGAGTCCGGAGACGGTCAGAGCAAGTGGTCCACGGTAGGCGTGTCGGATAACATAATAGAAGCATCCTGGCAGGCCCTGGTGGACTCCATCGAGTACAAGCTGCTGCGGGAAGAAGAAGCGGGGAGACTTTAAAGACAGGTATCGGTGTGACGGGGTATCGGTGTATAGGGGAGAATGCTTAATAACATATTTGATATTAAAAACACCGGCCCTGCCGGTGTTTTTAATATGTGAATAAGTGCGCAAAGTGAATATTTTGCCTTGCGCTTGACGAACGCGGAATATTGTGAGAAATGAATTAGTTGCGAGAATAGGGGCTTAAAGAGCTGTTTGTGAACAATATTACATGACAGGGGAGATTTATAAATGATTGAGGATAAAAACATTTTCGAGAGGGGTTTGTGGAGAAACCCCATGAGTTATCTGGGGATCGGCATGTCAGCCTTTGCGGCTCTGCTTATTGCCCTTTTGCTCATAATCGACATGCTGGCCGCCATCCATTCACCTTATCTTGGCGTCCTCCTGTTTTTCATAATGCCGGTCTTTTTCATGGCCGGTTTTGTCCTCCTGGCATGGGGAATGAGGGATGAGCACAAGCGCAGGAGGAAGAGTTCGATCGTGGAGGTCCCCGAGTTCCCGATTCTGGATCTGAACCTCCCCGCTCACAGAACCAGGTTTCTTGTTTTTATTGTGGGGGCGGCTTTTACGGCTCTCCTTTTAACGGTAATTGCCTACGAAGCCTATCACTTCACGGAATCTCTCACTTTCTGTGGAGAGCTTTGCCACGAGGTCATGGAACCTGAAGCAGTTGCCTCCCAGAACTCGCCCCACGCGAGAGTGTCGTGTGCCGGTTGTCACGTCGGTCCAGGAGCCGGGTGGTACGTGAAATCAAAACTGGCCGGTTCCAGGCAGATGTTGGCTGTTCTCCTTGATTCTTTCCCGAGGCCAATCCCGCCGGCCATTCAGCACCTGAGGCCTGCCAGGGAGACATGTGAAGAGTGTCATTGGCCGGAGAAGTTCTACGGCAGTAAACTCAAGACCCGCACTCACTTCGGGTTCGATGCCTACAACATTCCCCACGATGTATCCATGCTGGTGCGCATCGGTGGAGGGGAAAGCGCAGCCAAGGAGGGCGGTTCAGGGATCCACTGGCACATGCTGTCCGACAAAGAGGTCACCTTCAAGGCTACCGATCCCGGACAACAGGTGATCCCGTTAGTCTGGGAAAAACACGCGGATGGAACAGTGGTGGAGTATCGGGCCGAAGGGTACGAGGAGGAGGCCGAGCAAGACGGTAAAGGCGGCCACGGTGAGGAAGAGCGCCTCGTGGACTGTGTGGTGTGCCACAACAGGCCGACCCACATCTACCGATCACCCAATCTGGCCATGGACAAGGCTCTGTTCGAAGAAGCCATCGATGTCAAGCTTCCCTATATCAAGAAGCTGGGAGTGGAGGTGCTCATCGGTGAGTACGCCTCACACGAAGAGGCAGCCGAGGCCATCCGCGCTAAAGTGTGGGCCTTCTACAAGGAGGAGTATCCGGGCAAGGAGAACGAACTGGGGCCCTCTATTCTGGAAGCAGCCGAGGTGATCATCGAGATCTACAACAACAACTTTTTCCCCGAGATGAAGGTCTCATGGAAAGAATACCCGGACAATATTGGACACTGGATCTTCCCGGGATGCTTCCGCTGCCACGACGGGAAGCACGTCAGCGAAGACGGAAAGACCATCCGGCGTGACTGCGAGATCTGCCACACCATGCCGGAGAGCTCACCGGGCACCCACTGGGCCGAGGCGTTCCCGGAAGGCAAGGCGTGGGATACCTGGCACCCTTGGGACCTGAAGTACCAGCACGCCGAGATGAACTGCAACGTCTGCCATGACGGAGCTTTGCCCCCCTCCATGAGTTGCGCCACCTGCCATGAGGAGAAGGGCGTTTCCAGGTACGATGAAAATGTCGGTATGGGTGATTTTGAGTGCTCCGAGTGCCATCTAGATGTTCAGAAGGTCCAGCCGGTCATGGACTGCCTTGACTGCCACGATGGCGAACTGACGGAACTGCATGTGGACATCGAGGATCATGTGGACGCCGGGTGCCTCCAGTGCCACACGCCCCACACGTGGGTCGTGCCGGACAGGGAGGCCTGTTACGAATGCCACGATGACAAAGAAGACCATAACGCCGGGGACGCGTGCATCGATTGCCACGACTTTAAGTAACCGTCCCCGTTTTTAAGTGCTAAAAAGCCCGGCCATGTGCCGGGTTTTTTTATGGGAGCGGACGTTACAGGACGCAGCACGCAGCATGCAGGACGCAGCACGCAGGAGGATAACCTTGGGGGCACCTCATATTCTCAGGTTTTGAACAATTCAGGACTTTAGTGGATAAAACCTTCCCTGCGAACTCTGCGCCTTGCCTGCTTGCCATGAGTCCCGCCGTTGGCGGGATTGAAGGGCGAGAGACCTCACTTATCGATTATATATAAACCGGGATCGCTTCCGTATTATCCCCTCCCTCTCTGATATAAAGGGCGGTGGCGCCCCCGTCATCTCCTGTCCACCAATAATCAAAGGATCTTGTGCACCTTCAAAAATTTCGTCTTCCCCCATTGGGCCATGGGAAGGCTGGCGCTGATGACGACGATGTCGCCCCTGCGGGCGTGGCGGCCCTTGATCAGGGCCTTTTCCACCTCGGCCCTTTGCACCTGGGCTATCATGGTGTCGGTGCTGTCGAGGTGCTCCATGAATATGGGAACCACCCCCCAGTAGAATTTCATGCGGTCCACCGCTTCACGTTGGGAGGTGAAAGCGATGATGGGGACCGCCGGTCTAAAGCGCGACAGGAGGCCCGCCGTGAAACCGGAACGGGTGAAGACGATGATGCACTGCGCCCCGACCCTCCGGGCGGCGCTTACGGCAGCCTCGGCCATCGCCACACCGCCATGGCCCGGTCGACCGCCGATAACCGGTTCCGGTGTGGGCCGGTGCGTCCTGAACACCTTGCCGTTCTCCTCGGCCTCCCTGACGATGAGATCCATGGTCTGCACAGCTTTTACAGGGTATTTGCCCACTGACGATTCGGCCGAAAGCATGACTGCGTCAGAGCCGTCAAGGACTGCGTTGGCCACGTCGGCCGCTTCTGCCCTTGTTGGCACGGAACTGTGGATCATGGACTCGAGCATCTGGGTGGCGGTAATGACGAACCGGTTCTTTTTTGCGGCGCGCAGGATCAGATCTTTCTGGATGATGGGCACGGCGGAGGCCGAAACCTCCACCGCGAGGTCGCCCCGGGCCACCATGATCCCGTCGGAGACGTCCAGGATCTCTTCGATATTTTCCAGAGCCGCGGGTCTTTCGATCTTGGCGATCAGGGGGGCCACGTAACCGGCCTTATTAAGAGCCTTTTCCACAACCGTCACGTCCTCGGCCATGGAAACGAAGGAAACGCCGAAGGCATCGACCCCGTGCATGATCCCGAAGGCCAGATCGTCCCGGTCCCTTGAGGTGAAGGACCGGGTTGAGATATTCGTGTCGGGAAGGTTGACTCCCTTGTTCGAGGTGAGGGTTCCCCCTTCCCTCACCAGGGCAATGAGTGCATTGCCCTGGCTGCCGGTGACCACCAGCTCCACCCGGCCGTCGTCGATGAGGACCCGGTGCCCTTCTTTCAGGTCTTTCGTAAGACCTGTGTAGGGGATGAACAGAGTCTCGGAAGTGCTTGGCCGGCGTCCCTGCCGGAGGAGCACCTGGGCACCCTTTTCCAGCACCACTCCGGAACCGTTGACCTTGCTGATGCGCAGCTTGACCCCCGCCAGGTCCAGGATGATGCCCACGGGGCTGTTCAACCGCCGGCTGATACTCCTGAGGCGCGTGATGACAGCCAGGTGTTCCTCATAGGTTCCGTGGGCCATGTTGAGGCGTGCCACATCCATGCCGGCTCTTATGAGTTTTTCCAGCATCCTGGTTGAGCTTGCGGCGGGTCCTATGGTGCAGACGATGCGTGTTTTTCTCATGATCTACCTCCTGGTGCAAATCACTGGGTCCGAATTAATAAGTAACTGGGTGGATACAAGGAACAAGACACAAGGGGAAAGTGAGCATGAATGCTTGTCCCCTGTCCCTTTTACCTTGTTACCTGTTACTTGTTTTTCTGAAAATCAGGGATGACGTAGGGTCCTTCGGGCACTACAGCGACGTCCGGGTCTTTATGCGCTTTTACGCTGGCGATGACCGCCTCTTCCACGGATGAGACAGGATCCACAAATATGTCCTTAAGGTCCCCTTCACTCAGGCCCGTCGTGTAGAGCTTGATATTCCCGACCCGCAGGGCTTTGACCAGCATTTCGGTCTGCCATTCGTCAATATGGGCCCTTTCCCGGGATTCGAGAACAGGCAGGAATCGATCCGGTCCTGTTTCAGTAAGCAGCCGCTGGGCTTCGACGAATTCCTGGCTGCCCATCCCCTCCGAGCACTCGCTGGCGATAATGATGGTTCCACCGGGTTCCAGGATCCCCAGAACACCTACCATGCCCTTAATGGTCTGGTAGTAGGTTCCGTCCAGAGGGTATCCGGCGGCGGTGGTGACCACCGTCTTAAAGCGTCTGGGCAGGAACACCTCCGCGTGCTCTCTCATGAACTGAACGGCTTGCAGGTGGCTCTCCTCGACCTCGCCGAAATTGACGAACCCGATACGCCGGTCCTCGTCGATGACAACGTTGACTCCCACGACCCCCCCGATCTTTCGGACGATCTCGATCTGCTCCTCGTGAAGAGGATTGCCATCAATGACACAGTTGGCGGACCTGGGATGCTCCAGGATATGCGCGGCATGGAAAGAAAGGATCGTATCCTGGTAAGCGATCCCCGGGGTGACGAGTTTTCGACCGCCGGAGTAGCCGGCCATGAAGTGGGGCTCGACAAGCCCGGTGACGATCTTCAGGTCAGCCTCTACGAAACGCCTGTCGATCATGATCGGGATCCCCCGGGATGTCTTTCCGAGGTGTACGTGGGCATCCTGGTCCCGGGCGAAATGATTCTCGATGCGCACGGTGTTAAATACTTCGTCGTTGCCGATGACCTCCCGTAATTCTTCCCCTTCGTTGGGGCGGTGCAGTCCCGTGGCCACCAGGATGAGAATGTTCTCCAGGGGGATTCCCGCCCCCGTGATCTTTTTGATGAGAGGCGGCAGTAAGGTGCCGTTGGGCACAGGACGCGTAATATCGCAGATCAGGATGCAGGCGCTTTTTTTCCCGCGAGCCAGCTGGGCGAGGGGAGGGGATCCCACCGGTTTTTCCAGAGCCTGCTCAACGGCCCGGACCGGATCGTCAACGGGCTGCATGGGAATTTTGCGGACCACAGTAACCCGGATATCCTCCGGCAGGCAGACATCCATGCCGCTTCGCCCGTAAAGAAGGTTGATGTTCATGTCCCCGGTCCCGTCTCCCATATTATTCTTCGATCCGCGTCAGCATGCTGTTTATCCGCTGAAGAAAGATGTGTGAAAACTCCCCGCTGGAAGTCGCGCCGTGCAGATGGGCCTCCCCGGCCGGGATGAAAATGACATCCCCAACGATACTCCACCAGCCCGGAACCAGCCCGGAAAAATGAACGGCACGGCCCAGGAACGTCTTAAAAAAACACGTTACATGTTCCTGATCTTGCCGAATTGTCCTGTCAAGGCGGCCTCCAGGATCGGGCCCATGTACTGGTCCACCAGCTCCGCGTGGAGGGGAACCGGCATGTTCCGTAGTTTCATATCCAGCTGCGGATCCTTCGCGGCGGCAAGACAACGTTCGATATGGTCCCTGCCGATTCCTTCCACCTCGCTCAGTTGCGTGGGGAAACCCAGGAACTGACTGAACCTGACCATCGCGCCGGCCACCGCCATACCCAATTCCCTTCCTGACAGGGAGTCCAGGTCCGTCTCGAATGAGCCGTACTTCAGGAATCCGTACTTCCCGTAAATACGGCCGATGACCCGCAGTTGTTCCTGGATCGCCGGAGCGAAGAATACTGTGTAATAGGGGTTCATGAGAGCACACGCCCGTCCGTGGCTCAGAACATCCACCAGGGAAAAACTGGTCAGGTGGGCCCCCGACGTCCCTCCGATCATGATGGCGTAGCCTCCCAGGTCCGTCCCCAGCCCCAGCAGGGTCCTGGTCTCCCGGTTTGCCGGATCTTTCTTCACTTCGACAAGGCCCTTGATGAGGAGTTCGATCCCAAGCTCGGCCACCTGGCGTACCCCTTCCCGGGTTTCGGGCGAAGTCCCGAGGTAAACCTCCAGACAATGGGCGATCCCGTCCAGTCCTCCATCCAGGGTGAGATCCATGGGCTGAGTAGTGGTTACGTCGTAGTCGAAGACGGCCCGCGGCGGGATAATGGCCTCGTCCACGATGAGCTTTTTCTGGCCCGCCACGGTATCGGTGATGTTGGAATACTTGGTCAGATGGGCCCCGGAACTTGAGGCCATCATGATGGCCACCACCGGCATCGAGGACATGGCGGACCCTTCAAACGCCTCGGACACCTTCCCGACCCCGAAAAGCGAGCCGATATCCGGCGGGCTGGTGCCCAGGGTGGCCAATACGGCAGCTGCCTTGACGGCGTCGATGCCGGAACCGCCGTCTGCCACAACCAGGACGTCCGGTTTTTTCTCGATGACGCGTTCGTATATCCGGTAAACATCCTCTACCGGAGCGTTGGGCGCGGCGGACTGCACCTCTTCTACCACCTGGACGCCGGCCTGTTTGAGGGACGCGAGGATCTTCTCCCGGATGGGGGAAAACCACGGGGATGTCAGAGGACCGACGAACAGGGCTCTCTTGCCGAACTGGGCGGCGTATTTCCCCGGCGCGTCGTCCAGCACCCCGCTGCCGAACGCGTAGTTTTCACCTTTGAACTCCTTCAGCATGTGTGTTGCTTGTTTCTTCAGTGACAACATGATTATCCTTTCTATTAATAGGGTCGCAAAAAGTCCGTTATCGACTTTTTGCTCCTCGGAAAGTGAAAAGCGTGGTTTTCACTTTCCTCACGGATCAATGACTTATATCGACAGTCATTGATCCGGGCGCCCCCCTCGGGGCGCGGACAGGGTCGCGATAATTCAATATTGCAGCTCGCACCTTTCAGGTACCCGCCTCGCAAAATGGCTCCCAACAGCTCCAGGCGAGACATTTTGCGAGGTTACCAATATTTATTGTCTATTCAAACTCCCTGACGGCATCGATGGAAGCACCCATGGAGCAATCCGTTTCGCGTTCCGTGATGATTTCGATGACGTAGGGCACACCCGAATCCACCGCTCTTTGGAAGGCAGCCTTGATCTCCTTCGGGTCCGAAATGCGCTCGCCCCTGGCTCCGCAGGCATCGGCGAACTTCACGAAGTCGAACCCGCGGCCCTCGTTTTCAGGCTCAAAGCGGGGCTTTGCGGAAACAGCCTTGCCGCCTGTTCCACCCACCGCCGCCATCTTGGGGAGCTCCTTCTGGTCCCCACCGGTCAACGCCTCGTACCAGGTCTGGATCTCGTAATCCATGTCGAAGTTGTATTTCGACGCCTGGCGGATCAATCCCAGGTATCCGTTGTTTAAAACGATGCACACGAAGGGCACATTGTACATGACGGCCACGGGCAGCTCTTCCATGCAGAACTGGAAGCCGTAATCCCCCACGATCTGGACCACCGTCTTGTCCGGACGGGCGACCTTGGCCCCGATGGCCGCGGGAAGGTCCCATCCCAGGGGCCCCGCGCCGCCGCAATCGAGGTAATGCCTGGGTTTGACGATCTTCTGCAGCTGGCCGGACCAGATCTGGTTCAGCCCGATGCAGGTCACGAACACGGTGTCGTCATCGAAAAACTCGTTGATATCCCCGAATACCCTCTGGGGCTTGATCGGGGTATCGTCATAGTCGGTCTTCCTTTCCAGGCTGGTGCGAAGCTTTACGACCTCTTTATTGGGAGCGGGCGTCTTGATACTGCGTCTTTCGATCTCTTCTATAAGGGCCGTAAGGGTAAGTTTCGCGTCCGCGCAGATCCCAAGGTCCGGCATGATGTTTTTCCCGAGCTGGCCGGGATCCACGTCCACGTGGATGAATTTCCTGTCTCCCTTGTAGACGTCGATAGCGCCCGTGTGGCGATCGTTGAACCGGGCACCGATAGCCAGCACCGTGGTCGAATTAAGGAAGGTCTGGTTCCCTGACCGCGTGTTGCACTGGATTCCAACCTGGCCCGCCATGAGCGGGTGGTTCCACGGGATCCCCCCCTTCCCCATGTAGGAGGAGACGACCGGGATCTGCAGAAGCTCTGCAACCTTCACGAACTCATCGCAGGCCTCGGCGAGGATCACGCCTCCCCCGAGGAGCATAACCGGCCTTTCCGCCTCAAGCAGCATGTCCAGCGCCTTGGCCACCTGCTTTTGGTGGGGAGGGGTGTGGAAGATGGGCAGACTGGGATCCATCTCCAGATCGTACTCGATCTCACCCTTTTGAACATCCATGGGAAGATCGATGAGGACCGGGCCGGGGCGGCCTTCACGCATGATCCGGAACGCCTCCCTGAATACCCAAGGCACCATGGCCGGCTCCATAACGCAGTAGGACTTCTTGACGACGGGCTTGACGATGGAGGCAATATCCACAGCCTGGAAGGCTTCCCTGTTCAGCTGGGCCTTCACGTTCTGGCCGGTGATGGCCAGAAGAGGGATCGAGTCCACCTGTGCGGTATAAAGCCCGGTCACAAAGTTGCTCGCTCCAGGACCCGATGTGGCTGCGCACACCCCCACCGTGCCGATGGCGCGGGCGTACCCGTCAGCCATATGGATCGCACCTTCTTCGTGCCGGCACAAGAGGTGTTCGATGGTCTTCGAATCCTTGAGGGACTGGTAAAAGGGGAGAATTCCTGCCCCCGGGATCCCGAAAATATGCTTGACGCCTTCGCTTTCCATAATCCTCATCGCTGCATCCATTGCGCTCATCTTTGCCATGATATTTCTCCTTTCCCCGCGAACCTGTCAGGAACCCGGGATGTGTAGTTCAGCTTGAATTTATATCCTTACTTCTATCATTATGCTGTTTCTGCGAACCATATGAGAAGTATACCTGAGCGATCATCAGCCGCAGGTTGTCTTTTCCAGAAGTTTCAGACACGCATAAAGCGTGTCGATCCTTGGAGTCGGGTACTCCACCAGGCGTCCCAGCTCGGCTACGGCACCAACAAGACACTCCGCTTCCGTTGTACGGCCCGCCTCGATGTCCTGAAGCGTGGAGGTCTTATGGGACCCCATCTCCGCCGCTCCCTGGATACGCTTCTCGATAGAGATCCCGATCCTGATGCCCAGGCGCGTTGCCACCTCCTGCGCTTCAGCCATGGTGTCGGCAACCAGGTTGCGGGTCGGCTCGAAGCCGATTATCTCGCCGAGCGTGGCGCGGGTGAGGGCGCTGATGGGGTTAAAGGTCATGTTTCCCAGGACCTTCACCCAGATCTCCGTGCGGATGTCACGGGGAATGGGTACTTTCAGGCCCGCATTCGTGAGCGCCTGAGCCAGCGCCTTGACCCTTTCGCTCTTTTCGCCGTCGGGCTCGCCGAGGGTGAACCGGTTTCCTTCGATAAACTTAACAACACCGGGCTCTACCAGCTCTGCAGCCTGGTAGGTCACGCATCCGATGACCCGCTCCGGGCCGATGTGTTTTGAGATCACCCCGCCAGGGTCCACTGATTCCAGCCGCCATCCCTCGAAAGGTCCACCGCTTCGCTGGAAGTACCACCATGGGATTCCGTTCTGCGCCGGGACAACTGCGGTCTCTGGACCCAGGAGCGGCCCCAGCGTTGGCGCTACGGTGGCAAGCTGCTGCGCCTTCACTCCGAGGATAACCACATCCTGCGGACCGGCAGCGGCCAGGTCATCGGTAGCGAGGCTCGGGGTCGCCGTCTTTTCCGTCCCGTCAGGCAGGCGCAGCTTCAGGCCGTTTGCGTTAATGGCCGCAAGGTTAGCGCCGCGGACTATCACGGTGACCTGTTGGCCGGAAAAAAGAAGCTTCGCAGCGAGGTAGCCGCCGATGGATCCGGCGCCGATGATTGCGATACGCATGATATACTCCCTACTCTTTCAGTCCCAGTATCTGGGCCATGGCGGTGCGCATGGGTTTTCCTGTCTTTCCATAGGGAAGCGCCTCAAGGATGTGAATTTGACGCGGCACCTTGAAGTCGGCCAGGTGGTCCGCACAGTACCGCCGAAGTTCCTGTTCCGTTGCCGGCTCTTTGAGGACGACAGCCGCGTGCACGTCCTGGCCGAGCTTCTGGTGCGGCACCGCGAAAGCCAGGGCCTCTGACACGGCCGGGTGATCAAGGAGAGTATAGTCGATTTCTGAGGGTGAGATCTTTTCACCGCCGCGGTTGATCCGCTCGGAGATGCGGCCGGTAATGGTCAGGTAGTTATCCTCATCCATCACCCCTTGATCCCCCGTACGGAGCCATCCATTTACAAATACATCCTTGTTCGCCTCCGGGTTGCTCTCGTAACCGTCCATCACATTAAATCCACGGGCGACCACCTCGCCCTGCACACCCGCCGGCAGCAGTTCCCCCTCCTCGTCCATGATGGCCACCTCCACACCGATGCCCAAACCCACTGCACCTGGCTTGCGGATCCCGGGAGGCAGAGGGTTGCTGGCGATCTGGTGGGCTGTTTCGGTCATGCCGTAGGCCTCGGTTACCGCAGATCCGAAAACCTCCACCATTTTTTTCTTGACTGTGGGCGGCAGGGGGGAGCTGCAGGACCGGATGAAGCGGAACGGTTTTTTACATATGATCTCGGCATGACGATCGGCACGCGCCAGCAGCATCTGGTGCATTGTCGGCACGGCCGAATACCAGGTAGGATGGGAATTTTCCACCACACCCCAGAATGTGCGCGCATCAAAGCCGGGTGGAACGACCACCGATCCTCCGGCGGCAAGAGGCCCGAGCAGAGATGCCACGATCCCGTGAATGTGAAACAGGGGCATTACGCAAAGAGAGCGGTCCACCGGTGTGAGATTATAGGCCTGAACGATGTTAATGGCTGAAGCGGCCACGTTTCGGTGTCGGATCGGAACGCTTTTAGGGCTCTTTGTTGTACCGCTGGTGTACATCAGGATCGCAACGTCGTGGGGCAGGGGAATCTTCAGGTTTCCCCCCGAACGTCCGGTGTGGGTGGATCCGAAGCGCAGTCCTCCGGACGGATCGGTCACCGCGTTGACCACCACCGTTCCGGGCGGTGCCGCTTCAATGGCTTCCGGAAAGGTGCCGGGCAAAGCGATAAGTCCTTTCACGCTGGCATTCTCGTAGAAGAAAGAGAACTCCGCGGTGCGATACTTCGGGTTGAGGGGCACAGCGGTGCCGCAGAAGGTGGCCGCAAGAAGTGATAAAACCAGATCCGGACTGTTGTCCATAACGATGGCGATACGTTCCTTCGCCAATCCGAGGGAGGCCAGGTATTGGGCAAGGGCGTATATCTGCTCGCGCATTTCCCGGAAGGTCATCTCCTTGCGATCGGGTGCGAGTAAAGCTGGTGCATCCGGAGCCCCGCAGAGGAGTAACTCGGGAACCGTAAGCGCTGGTCTTTCAAAAAGCCTGGGAGAGCCCTCTTCCTGTCGCCCCTTGGCGGTCTTCTCACCCATCTATCATCTCCCTTAACATGAACGCAACTTTGAATATCATGATACGTTCCCCTGAGGCGGATCACGGTCTATGTGCATCGCCGGACAAACCACCGATCCAGCCGGCTTCCCGAAGATGGCCCTGCCCACGTCCCCGTGGCTGACGATCCCCACGAGCGTATTCCCCTCCACAATGGGGATGCGGCGGATCTTTTCCAGGGACATGATAGACGCGAGTCGGAGGAAATCGGTTTCCGGATCCGCGGTGACGACCTCAGTTATCATGATGTCCCGTGCGAGGAGCCCGTTAATGTCTTTAAGGTCCCCTCCGGCCCGCCCACCGGTCGCCATCCCCGGGGTGTCGCCGGGATACAAGGCGTGGAGGATGTCGCGCTCGGAGATGAGTCCAACCAGGCGTCCCTTCCCTTCTACCACGGGGACCCCGCTGACGCGGTGCCTGCAGATCAGATCGATCACCATCTTCAGCGGATCGGCTGGCCTGACCGTTTGCACAGGTGTCGTCATGATGTCTTTGGCTGTCCGCCTGCTGGAAACCATGGGCTTTTCCCCTTACTTTGGGTCTTCTTTGGTTTTTCTTTTCTTAGTGTGGAAGTAGGGGTACCAGAAAAGAAACTATATTGGAAATGCATATATTGTATGGTATATATGCAAATCGGTAATATAAGCAGAATATGGGGAATCCTCGATGGATGTAAACCTTTCCAGCCTCCGAACTTTCCTGATCGTTGCCAAATTCCGTGGGATCTCCAGGGCCCTGGGAGAGCTTCATCTCACCCAGCCCGCAGTTTCACGCCAGATCCAGGGACTTGAGGAGTATCTCGGCACGCAGCTGTTTCTCCGGAAGGGACGATTTCTAGTCCTAACAGAAGCGGGACAGATCCTTCAGCAGTACACCACCCGGGTACTTCAGCTCCTGACGGAGGCGCGGGAGGAGATCGATAGTCTGAAAGGGCTGATCCGGGGACACCTGCGGATCGCAGCTGCCACCACGGTAGGGATCTACATGATCCCCGATGTGCTGGGGGAGTTCAAATCGGAGCACCCCGGGATCGAGATCACTCTCACCATCGCCAACAAGGAGGAGATTCTTCGTCAGGTAAAGGACGGGGTTGTGGACATTGGATTTGCGGGACAGCCCATTCCCCACAAGGAACTTGTCACTGAAAGTTATCTTGAAGACGACATGGTCCTGGTGGTTTCCCCGCAGCACCCGTTTGCCGTCATGAATACTATTTCGACCGCAGAACTCGCCGAAGAAGTGTTCATCCTCCGGGAGAGGGGCTCCGGGACCAGGGAGATCATCGAAGAGGAACTGCGGCGGGCAGGCGTTACCCTGAAAAACACGATGGAGCTGGGGAGCACGGAGGGAATTAAGAAGGCGGTGGCCGCCAACCTGGGCGTTTCCATCGTTTCATCCAGGGCGGTGACCCTGGAGGTCATGATCGGACATCTCAGCGCTGTTTGGGTATCTGACCTCAATCTCCGCCACAGCATCCACATGCTGTACCTTCGCAACGATCCGCGGAGTTCGGCGGTAGAGGGGTTCCGGCGTTTCCTGTCAGACCGGCTCGCCGGGGGAGAAGGGGCCGCGGATCTCCCCGCCCTTCCGGAAAGAGATACCACGGACCTTTATTAACGTTTATGAACCTGATCCACGAGTGCGAAGTTGGGGAGGTATTCAAGGCAATAGTAGTGGAAAATAGGGGCCAGGCCAAAAAAGTATTGTTGACAGCTCACAACTAACAGCCTAAACCTTCAGCCTGTATCCTGACAGGGTCGCAAACAGTCCATGAGTGGCTTTTTGCTCCACTGAGATTTGAGGTTAAGGCAATGTCCAATGAAAAACGATTAAAGCAAGATGCCGTTGACATTTTCCTGGCCGGTGTGGCAGCAGTGGACCCCGGTCAGGCTGTCAGAAGCCATCTCAAGCTTGACGGCGATATCCTTGTGGCTGGCGCACACCGGATCTCCCTTACTCCCGACACTCGGGTGTTTGTTGTAGGCGCTGGCAAAGCCGGGGCTCCCATGGCCGCCGCAGTGGAAAAGGTCCTGGGAAATAGAGTCCATCGCGGTCTCGTGGTGGTCAAGTACGGACACGTGGCACCCGTTGAAAGGGTTGAGATCCTGGAGGGAGGACACCCTGTCCCTGACGAAGCCGGTCTTGAAGGGGCTTTACGGGTTGCCGACCTCCTCGATGACGCCGGGGAAGGGGATCTGGTGATCTGTCTCATTTCAGGTGGAGGGTCTTCCCTCATACCATCTCCTGAGCCGCCAGTAACACTGAGGGACAAACAGGTAACAACGGACCTGCTCTTAAAAGGCGGTGGCCTCGCTCGATTGGCGTTCCCGGCCCGGGTCCTGGCTCTTATCCTCTCAGATGTGGTGGCCGATCCCCTCGATGTGATCGCCTCGGGTCCTACTGTGGGTGATCCGACAACATTTGACGACGCTCTTGCCATCCTGGACCGCTATGATCTGGCAGGACGTGTCCCTGAAACCGTCCTGACCCGGATCACCCGGGGCGCAGAGGGCAAATATCCAGATACACCCAAGCCGGGGGATCCGGAACTCGAAAATGTGGTGAACCTCCTGGTGGGGACCAACACCATTGCCATCAAGGCCTCGGCAACAAAGGCCAGGGAAATCGGTTACAACACGACCATACTCTCAAGTGTGATAACAGGGGAGACCAGGGATGCCGCCGAAAGCCACGCGGCGGTGGCTCGGGAGATCGTCGAACAGGACCTGCCGGTGGCCCGGCCGGCCTGTGTTCTCTCGGGTGGTGAGACGACGGTGACCATTAAAGGCGAGGGAAAGGGGGGCCGGAACCAGGAGTTCGCTCTGGCCTCGGCCATCGGGATCGAAGGGCTGCCGCGCACAGTTATTCTTTCAGGGGGTACTGACGGCACTGACGGACCTACTGAGGCTGCAGGCGCAATAGCAGATGGAACGACCGTATCAAGAGCCAGGGATGCGGGACTTGACCCGGCGGCCTTCCTGGAGAACAATGACAGTTACCATTTTTTCAAAAAGCTCGACGATCTGCTCATAACCGGCCCTACACTTACCAATGTAATGGATCTTCGCGTCATCCTGGTGAGATGATGGAAAGATCGAAGTGAAAAAAACCAGAGCACATTTTTTTGAAACGCAGAGTTCGTCACGCCTTTGGCGTGACAAGCTTCGGCCGCAGAGGTGAGCTTGATTCTTTTTTTAGATCGTCATTCCGGGCCATCTTATAGTTCCACTTCCTTATTCTTCTTCCCCTTGCCAATAGTCCATTTCCTTACTCTCCCTCTCCCCCCTGGGGGGAGAGGGTTGGGGTGAGGGGGAAAGGGTCTTCCGAGGGGGGAGGATTGAGGTGGGGGTGAATGATAACATCGAGCCAGGCGTGGGCGACGCGGCAATCCCGGTTTAAAGAGTTCCCTGTAAATGGGTTGAAGGCATCCTCTCGCAGCTTGTCACGGCGTAGTTCGAAGAACGAAGACGGAGGGCGCAGGGAACGCAGAGAAATGCACTTTCTGAAACCTGGAACTTGGACCCAGGAACCCCAGCTCGATTGTCCCCTTCCCCGTAAAGCCAGTCATTTAAATTCGTAAAACCCCTGTAGTAAATGCCTCCTCCATGGCAGCGGAAGCTGCGGAAGGGAGGAGCGAAGATGAGCGATGTAAAGGATAAGAGTCTGGGTGTGGGGGTTCGTTCGGATGCCAGGGAGGGTCGCTCGGCGATGAGTCCGAGCCATCGGCTTTTGATCATCGACCTTTTTCAAAAGTCGGGTTTGCCTTTGCGCGAGTATTCGCAGATCGTTGGTGTCCCTTACACGACGCTTTCGATGTGGCGTAGCCGTTTCGAGAAGGACGGTCCTGAGGGTCTGATGGACAAGCCCCGTGAGTGCAAGGAATCGGGGAGCCGTCTATCCGAGGTGACGAAGCGCGCCATCGTGATGATCCGTGAGGCCAATCCTGAGTACGGATGTGAGCGGATCAGTGACATGCTCGGCCGCGGTCCCGGTCTGGGTGCGAGCCCCGGCGCGGTTCTTCGAGTGATCCGTGAGGCGGGTCTCGAGGTCCAGTCGCCCAAGTCACCGCGTCACGCGG